>JACDEG010000687.1 GCA_013816505.1 Pyrinomonadaceae bacterium
AGTTGGCTCTCTGCCACCCCCAAAGCCTGCGCGACGGAACGAACCGACTGCCCGTTGTCGATCATCCTCACAGCGTCTCGCTTGAATTGCTCATCATACTTGCGACGGTGGATGGTTGGTTGCTGTTGTTGCTTCATATGACCCCCATGATAAGACACACTCGTGTCGCTCAAATCAGGACCATCTCAGCCCGCCTCTAAACGGTCGCACCCAATTGCTACTTGCTATAGTTAAAAAGGTCATGCTTCCCATGACCAGGATGCGTCATCGAGACCCTGTGCAGCAGGCATCAGATCGACACAAATCGCCGTTACAAGGTTCCGCGGAGACGCCCGGGAATCAATTGCTTGTTTAGGAGCTAGGCGATCTGACGCAGCGGAAGCCGACGTTCGAACTGCCGCTATCAACCGCGCCCTTGCCCCGGCTGCCGACCAGATAACGGGTACAATATTCGTCGCTGCACAAAAACGAGCCGCTTTTCTGCACACGTTTCGCGATGCCGGGTTCATGCGGATCGTAGCTGTCAGCCGGCCCCTGCGGATTGCGCGCCGCATCGCCGTCTATCGCCACGAGTTTCTCGTAGTAGTCCGGGCGATACCAATCCGCGCACCACTGCCAGACGTTACCGCCTACGTCGTACAACCTAAACCCATTCGGCGCGAAAGCCGTGACCGGAGATGTGTCGATGTATCCATCTTCTTTATCATTCTTCGACGGGAACCGACCCTGCCAGATGTTGGCCGTCCACTTGCCGCCCGGCTTCAACTCGTTGCCCCAAGCATAAGCGTGGCGGTCGAGGCCGCCGCGCGCCGCAAACTCAAATTCGGCCTCGGTTGGAAGTCGCTTCCCGGCCCACTTCGCATACTCGGCGGCATCCTCCCACGCAATATGCACCACCGGATGATCCTCGCGCCCCTTCGTCGTGCTGCCCGGTCCTTCCGGGTGCTTCCAGTTCGCACCCGGCACATAACGCCACCACTGTAGGTAATCGTCGAGCGCGACATCCCGGGGCGGCGGCGTGAAAACGGGCGAGCCAGCCACGAGACTTTCGGGCGCCGCGCCGGGGTAGTCCTTCGAGTCAGGTTTGCGCTCGGCGATGGTCACGTAAGCAGTGGCTTTGACGAACCGCACGAACTGAGCGTTTGTGATCGGCGTTTGGTCCATCCAGAACCCGTCAACCGCGACCAGATGCACAGGCAGCGCATCGGGCATCTCGCAATTCTCACAACCCATCCAGAATGTGCCCCCCGGTATCCACACCATCCCGTCACGTGCAGGCACAGGCGGCGGCGCGTCATTAATTTTCGTGGCCGCGGCGGACGCGGCATCAGACGGCGGACTGTTAGCTGCGTGATGACCGGCGTGGCGGTCAACGTGATTGCCACTTTGATTCTGAGCAGGGCTGTCTACCTGACTGCCGGGTGTCTGTTCTGTGCCAATTTTGAAGCCGTATATCGCCCCTGAAATACATGCGGCGATGAGCGAGCCCACTCCCAGTCGACGCCACCACGACGCGTTCGATGGTGGTGGGAATCGAGTTGTTACAGTGTTCGCTTTGTTTGGTCTTTTCATAAGTACTTAAGCAAAAGATTTTCGGTCTCAAGATTAAACAACGGCCCTCGAACAGTTTTGAGTTTTAAGTTTTCAGCTCAATACTTAAAACTGCAAACTGTTTACCTTTGCCTTCCTACCTACCAGCCCGCGTGCTAAAGCTTAACTTTCCAGTGTTCTGATTCTGTTCTCGCCCGCTTCAGATAGGCCTCAATTTTGGCGACGATTGAAGGATGTTTTCCAGCGACGTTCGTTTGTTCTCCGATGTCGTTTCGCAAATTGTATAATTCAAGCGGTTGATTCAAACCATGCCGCACGGCTTTCCACTGACCCATCCGCACGGCCTGATCAAATCCGCGTTCGTGAAATTCCCAATAAAGAAAATCATGGCCGCGTTGCCACTTGCCTAAAAGGGCATTCAACATTGAGACGCCATCAATATTCACCGGGACAGGCGCTTTGGCTAATGCAGCGACGGTCGGCAGCATGTCCCAGTGCGACCACACTTGATCGCTGACGCGCCCCCGCTTGATGTTCCCTGCCCAACGCACAATCATGGGTACTCGGATACCACCTTCGTACAGATCGCGTTTGATGCCGCGAAGTTGTCCGTTACTATTGAAGAACTCAGGGTCGGCTCCCCCTTCTTTATGCGGCCCGTTGTCACTGGTGAAGAAGATAACGGTGTTTTCGTTTAAGCCATGCCGTTCAAGGCTCGTCAGGATCCGCCCGATGCTTTCATCCATGCGAGTAATCATCGCCGCAAACGCCGCGCGGGGCGTCGACTGCGAACGGTAGCCACCGGCGAGTCGTCCGTCTGCCTGTGCATTGACGTGCGGGTGTTCGGGAAACTTACCCTTGTACATATTCAGCGAATCTTCCGGGACTCGCAGTTCGGCATGCGGCACAGTGTAGTTGAGATAGATGAAGAACGCATTTCCCTTATTTGCTTCAATGAACTCCAATGAAGCCTGCGTGAACAGATCGTTGGCGTAGTCTTGTTGAGGGTCAACGGCGACACGTTCGCCGTTTTTCCAGAGATGGTCAGTATACTGACGATGCGCGTGCCGGTGGTCGAGAAAACCAAACGACTCATCAAACCCCTGCCGGTCTGGTCGCCCGGAATTATCCGCCAATCCTAAGCCCCATTTGCCGATCACAGCCGTGCGATAACCTGCTGACTTGAGAGCTTTAGCAACCGTGACATCCTGTCCGAGTAAAGGAAATTCGCCGTTGCCGCGAATAAGAGCGTGGCCGGTGTGCGTTCCGGTCATCAGCGCGGCACGCGATGGAGCGCAGACCGTGCTACCGGAGTAATAGTTTGTAAAGCGCACGCCTTCGGTTGCCATCCGGTCGAGGTGCGGCGTGTTGAAC
>JACDEG010000688.1 GCA_013816505.1 Pyrinomonadaceae bacterium
GCGACCGCCTCGCCGTGATGAGCCGCGGGCGCCTCTCTGAGCCACGACCGATCAACGAGTGGACGCCGGAATCGGTAATGGAAGCGGCCATCGGGGAAGGATGAGGGATGAGGGATGAAGGATGAGAGTTCATAAATACAACGCCAAGTGTGTGTGGAAAGGAACGACTTCCGCGGGGTACGAAGAGTACGACCGTAGGCACGAGGCGTCAGCCGCGCCGGCGCTTGAGTCGCTCTCGCTTTCTTCTGACCCGGCTTTTCGCGGCGACTCTGAATGTTTGAATCCCGAACAACTGCTCGTCATTGCCGCATCGTCTTGTCAGCTTCTGTCGTTCCTTGCCGTCGCGTCGCGCGCACGCATCGAGGTGCTGGAGTATCAAGATGATGCTGAGGCGGAGATGCCGGAGGACGACTTGCCTGTTCGCATCACGAGCATTAAATTGAAGCCACGCATTGTGGTCAGTGGTGAAGTTAGCGAGCGCCGCGTCCGGCATTTGGTCGAGGTGGCACACAACGAGTGCTACATCGCCAACAGCCTGAAGAGCAGCATCGTCGTCGAACCCGTGATCGAAGTGCGCGCCACGAATGCGTAACAAAACGTCATTACAAAGCGAAACAATTCGGCTAAAGCTATAGACTCACTGTGAAGCATCCGAATAACGAAAACAAACCCAGATCAAACAGAAAGATCAAAACGGTTATGAAATATAGTATGCGGAGCATCAATCGCGGCGGCAGGCCGCTTTTCGTTGCCGGCTTAATTCTTGTCACCGCCGCCGCCGTTGTGTCGTGCGTCGGCGCGATGCAGTCAACCCAACAGCGGGCGGCGACGAGCCGCGTCGAAACCGGCGGCGAAGCTAAGAGCGCGCCGGGGAGTGTGCTGACGGGTGAGGCCGCGCTCGGCGATTGGACGACGGACGCGCCCGGCGTGAGGCGCCGCATAACGACCGCCGAACTGGCCGTGCCATACGCGACCGAGTCGGCGCGCAACTTCGCCAGAGTGGTCCCCCGTCCCGAAGGCGCGATGCCGAAAGTTCCGGCGGGCTTCAAAGTAGAGATGTTCGCGACCGGACTTTCTAAGCCGCGTCAGGCGCAGACCGCGCCGAACGGCGACATCTTCGTGGCCGAGAGCGAAGCGAATCGCGTCAGAGTGCTGCGCGACGCCGATGGCGACGGTCAAGCGGAGGTTAGCGAAATTTTTGCTGAAGGTTTGCGCCAGCCGTTCGGCATTGCCTTTTACCCTGTCGGCAACAAGCCGCAGTACGTTTACATCGCCAATACCGATTCGGTAATACGCTTTCCGTACAAGGCTGGCGACACCAAGGCAAGCGGCGCGAGCGAAGTGATCGTCAGCAACGTTTCAGGCGGCGGGCGCCTCGCTGGTGGCGGCCACTGGACGCGCGACATCGCCTTCTCGAAAGACGGCAAGAAGCTGTACCTATCGGTCGGCTCGAAGTCGAACGTGATGGAGAAGGCGGAGGACGAGCCGATTGAAGAGCGCCGCGCGCGCATCTTCGAGTACACGCCCGACGGCAAGAACGAGCGCGTCTTCGCCTACGGCATCCGCAACCCGGTCGGCATCGCGGTGCATCCGGAGACGGGCGATTTGTGGACTTCGGTCAATGAGCGCGACGGACTCGGCGATCATCTTGTACCGGACTACGTGACGCGCGTGCAGTCGGGTGGTTTCTACGGCTGGCCGTGGTATTACATCGGCGGCAATCAGGACCCCCGCCACAAGGGTAAGCACCCTGAGTTGAAGGATAAAGTGATCGTCCCCGACGTGCTGCTTCAATCCCATTCGGCGTCGCTGGGGATGACGTTCTATACGGGCCGCCAGTTCCCGCGCGAGTATCAGATGGAGGCGTTCGCCGCCGAGCATGGTTCATGGAACCGCGCGCGGCGGACCGGCTACAAAGTGGTTCGCGTGCCGCTCAAGAACAATCGCGCGACCGGCGAGTACGAAGACTTTATGACCGGCTTCCTGACTGCGGGGGGTGAAGTGTGGGGTCGCCCCGTGGCCGTGACGGTTGCCCGCGACGGCGCGCTACTCGTCACCGACGACGGCTCGAATACGGTGTGGCGAATCTCATACGGCGGCAGCAAAGGCCGCACCGCCGCCGAGTAAAATTCATGTCACCATTGAGAGGCGGCCTTCACGCCTGCCTCTCAATGGCATTGAAGCAAAATCATCGCGCGGGTAACAACAACCCCGCCAATGGCTCCAATTCAAATGAGCACTAACACATCTTCCCCGACTCAGCCCTCAGCCCTCAGCCCTCAGCCTTTCTATCGCTGGCTTAACCGCCTCGGCCCGTTCTTTGGTTTGGCGCTGGTGATTACGATTTTCGCGGTGTTGATGGAGAACCCTGAGCGTTATCTCTCTGGGTACAATTTGCGCATCGTGCTCGCGCAGACTGTGATTGTCGCCATCGGCGCGGTCGGGATGACGATGATTATTATCAGCGGCGGGATTGATCTGTCGGTCGGTTCGACGATTGCTTTAACGAGCGTCGTAACGGCGCTCGGCCTCCGCGGCGGATGGTCGCCTGTCGCCGCGGTGCTGGCGGGCGTGGTGGTCGGCGGCGTCATTGGGCTGATCAATGGACTCGCCATCACGCGACTGCGCGTCGTGCCGTTCATCGCGACGCTTGGCATGCTCGGCATCGCGCGCGGGACGGCGAAGTGGCTCGGCGACCAACAGACCGTCAACGTCCCCGCGACGTGGGTCAACGAACTGGTCGTCACGATTCCAACGCAAAGCTGGATGCTGGTCGCGCCCGGCGTGTGGATCACGATCCTGCTCGCGGTCGCAATGGCGGTGCTGCTGCGCAACACGGTCTTCGGACGAAGGGTCTTCGCGCTCGGCTCGAACGAATCGGCGGCGCGCGCGTGCGGCATCCCGACCGATAGACTCA
>JACDEG010000689.1 GCA_013816505.1 Pyrinomonadaceae bacterium
CCCTTCACGCTTTCGCATTACGGCCTGCATGCTCGCCGCCCTACGCTTAAAGTGCGAGATTACTCTCGCACCTCCAAGGACTAGCTATCCGGTGGCTGGCTAGGTCTTCCAAAGTGGGAGTTGCACCCACTCGATTGCACGGCCTTGCCCGGCCGCACTAATAGCTAGGATTAAGTAGGACAGATGCGCAGTGCAAGCTCAGAGTTCATCACACACTCACGCGCTCCTCATCATCAGGTTGGCGACTCAGGCTCAGGCCTCGATGGTGGTTCAGGAAGCAACGAGGCGAAGCTGTCTCGCGGCTGATGTGTCAGAAGGGTCGTGCCTCAAAACTTCGTGACTGCCAGGTCAAGTGCTGTCTATTACAGTTAAAAGAGCTTCGACTTTTTCCAACGACCCATCGCGGCTCTTCCGCTCTAATTCGTCGCTGAGAATCGTCATCTGCCGTACTCCGAGGTTGCCACTGCTTCCTTTCAGGGTATGCGCGGCCTGCTGTA
This sequence comes from Pyrinomonadaceae bacterium, assembly GCA_013816505.1. GTDB lineage: Bacteria > Acidobacteriota > Blastocatellia > Pyrinomonadales > Pyrinomonadaceae > JACDEG01. The sequence continues at coordinate 498 of JACDEG010000689.1, forward strand.
GAGAAGGAAGGTTCCCTTCCGCCATCGCTTCCCGCAACGCAGCCATGTGCAACGGTGTGTCACGCAGGTACAGGCCAATCAGCTCGATCATAAGGTCTGGGTCCCCATCTTCCTGAAGTGACTGTAGGTTATCTATAGCTTTCAAGAAAAAGTTATTTCGAGAAAGTGCGCTCAGGCAGCCCACGCCAGTTCTTCCGGCAAACTGCACAGCGCCAGCATCCAAGCGCAGATCACCGAGTTGCTGCGCCGACTTGAGTTTGCGGTCGAGGGCTTGGCGCTGCCCAGTAGTTATGGTAAGACGAAAGCGAGAGCATCTGGAGGCTCCTTTTGTTTGTGGACTAGAGACCTACAAAACAGAGAGAGCATTTCCAGATGCTGGCTGCTCGTCAAGCGCCGCCGCCGTTTTTTCAGATTTTCAAAGATCCTTTTTCTTGAAGTCTATAGCACGCCCGGATCTATCATGTCTTCCAAGGTCACACGGCCCCGCGCGCCCGAATTAACCGATTTCTGTGTATCGGTCTCCGGCGCAATCCAGCGTTTCAGCATCTTCTGAAGTTCTTCAGTTTTCACAGGTTTGGAAAGATAATCGTCCATGCCCGCCGCAAGGCACTTATCACGTTCGCCGTCCAGGGCGTGGGCCGTCATCGCAATGATAGTGGTATGCTTAGCGTTTCCTTCACGCTGACGGATCTCCGCTGTGGCTTCATAACCGTCCATCTCCGGCATCTGACAATCCATCAGCACGATGTCATAGGCGGTTCTCGCCAAGGCTTCGAGCGCCTCACGCCCATCTGCTACGACGTCAGCGCGATAGCCTAACTTTTGCAGTTGGCGCTGTGCTACTTTCTGATTCACAATGTTGTCCTCGGCGAGCAGGATACGAATATTCGGTGAAGGCAACGCCTCTTCTGCCAAGGTGTGGCGCGTCACAAGGCTGGGCACCGCAGGTCGAGCGGACGCAACGGAGTCGGGCCACTTGCTCAACACTTTCGCTAAGCCGTCAAAGAGTTGCGATTGGCGCAGGGGTTTGGTGAGATAGGCGGCAATGCCTGCTTCGCGCGCGACCTTGCCGTGCCCACGTTGCCCCGCGGAGGTCAGCATGACCAGTTTTACACCGGCTATTGTTGGATCTGCTGTGATGATGCGGGCCAGCTCGAAGCCATCCATGTCGGGCATCTGGAAATCCAGTATCGCGACGTCGTAAGGCCTAGCCTGCGCCGCCGCCGTCCGAAGCAGATCAAGAGCGCGCGGTCCCGACTCAGCCTCTGTCGGAGCCATATTCCAAAAGTTAGTCTGATGCACGAGAATCTTGCGATTGGTTGTATTGTCGTCCACGATGAGCACCCGCAAGCCATCTAGATCGGTGCGGGCACTCGGTGTTGTTTGGACAACAGCCGGTTGCTTCTCCAATCGCACGACGAACCAGAAGGTCGAGCCTTTGCCCGGATCACTCTCGACACCGATCTCCCCGCCCATCAGTTCGACGAGTTGTTTGGAGATTGCCAGTCCCAACCCCGTACCACCATACTTGCGCGTCGTTGAGCCGTCCGCTTGAGTGAAAGCTTGGAAGAGGCGACGCTGCGCCTCTTCGGAGATACCGATTCCCGTATCGCTGATACTGATGCGAAATCCCGCGTGAGTGTCCGTCTCGTCCACTTTCGTCGCACGTACGATGACTTCGCCCCGCTCGGTGAACTTCATGGCATTGCCGATCAGGTTGGTGAGTACCTGCCGGAGTCGTCCGGGGTCGCCGCGAAGGTGCATCGAGACATCGCTATGGACGAGCGAAGCCAACTCGATGCGTTTGGCATGAGCCCGCTCGGCGAAGAGTTCGACCGTGCCTTCGACAACGCTGCGCAAGTCAAAATCCAGCGTTTCGAAATTGAGCTTGCCCGCTTCGATTTTTGAGAAGTCGAGAATGTCATTGATGATCGTGAGTAGAGAATCAGCGCTCGTCCGAATGGTTTCGGCGAACTCTTGCTGTTCGACATTCAATTCGGTGTCAAGTAAGAGGCCGGTCATGCCGATGACGCCGTTCATCGGTGTGCGAATCTCATGGCTCATGTTGGCGAGGAACTCCGATTTGAGCCGTGCTGATTCCAGCGCGGCGTCACGCGCCTTCTCAAGCTCCTCCTCGATCTGCTTACGGTCGGTGATGTCCTGTCCAGTTCCCAGCATCTTAACCGGGTTACCACTCTCATCGAGAACAACTTTTCCATTCGCTTGAAGCACTCGTACTGTTCCATCCGGGCGAACGGTGCGGTGATCAAAACTGTGTAATTCTTTATCATGAAAAGCCTGTTCGATTATTTTCGCAGTAAACTCCCGATCGTCTGGGTGCAGGTAGTTGAGGTATGCTTCATAGGTCGCGCCAAACTCCTGTGGCTGAAGACCAAAGATACGAGGCTCATGTG
>JACDEG010000225.1 GCA_013816505.1 Pyrinomonadaceae bacterium
GCGATGACTTTGGCGCCACGATCATGCCCGTCGAGTCCGGGCTTGGCGACGAGAACGCGAATCTTTCTTTGAGACATAGTGAGCAGTGGTCAGTGTACAGTGAGCAATGAATAGTAGTCAGTAGGAGTCAATCTTTCTTCTGTCCTGCACTGTTCACTGTCCTCTGACCACTAAATTCAGAATGCCGGCTCTTCGTAGAGTCCGTAAACGTCGCGGAGCGCGTCGCAAATTTCGCCGAGCGTCGCATAGTTGCGAACGGCTTCAATCGTCGCGGGCATCGTGTTCTGATTCGCTTGCGCGGCGCGTTTGAGTGCTTCGAGCGAGTTCGCGACAGCGCCGTTGTCGCGCCGGTCGCGGGTTTGTTGCAGGCGCTCGACCTGACGGTCACGCACGCCTTCATCGATGATGAGGGTTGGGATGTCCGAAGATGAGTTGTCCATCTGATACTTGTTGACGCCGACGATTGTTTGCGCGCCACGCTCGACAGCCTTCTGATATTGGTAGGCTGATTCCTGAATCTCGCGTTGCGGAAAACCCTTCCCGACGGCCTCAACCATCCCACCCATTGCGTCGATCCTCGCGAAGTAGTCGAGTGAGCCGTCCTCCATCTTCTTCGTCAGCGATTCGACGAAGTAAGAACCGCCGAGCGGGTCGACGGTGTGCGCGACGCCGGTCTCTTCGGCAATGATCTGTTGCGTGCGCAGCGCAATCAGCGCCGCGCGGTCGGTCGGCAGCGCGAGTGCTTCATCATAAGCATCTGTGTGCAGCGAGTTAGTTCCGCCGAGCACGCCCGCGAGCGCCTGAATCGCGACGCGCACGATGTTGTTCAAAGGTTGCTGCACCGTCAGCGAGACGCCCGCCGTCTGTGTGTGGAAACGCAGTTGCAGCGAGCGCGGGTCTTTCGCGCCGAACCGCTCGCGCATTACCCGCGCCCAGATACGGCGCGCGGCGCGGTACTTCGCAATCTCTTCGAAGAAGTCGTTGTGCGCGTTGAAGAAGAACGAAATCCGCGGCACGAACTCGTCGACGGAGAGTCCGGCGCGCACACCCCACTCGACGTACTCAATGCCGTCGCGCAGCGTGAACGCCAACTCCTGCAACGCGGTCGCGCCCGCTTCGCGGATGTGATAACCGCTGACCGAGACCGGGTTGTAGCGCGGGACGTGCCTGGTGCAGAACTCGAACGTGTCGATGACGAGTTTCATCGCTGGACGGATCGGATAAATCCACTCCTTCTGCGCGATGTACTCTTTGAGGATGTCGTTCTGGAGCGTCCCGGAAATCTTGCGCCAGTCGGCGCCCTGGTTCTCCGCGACGACGAGGTACATCGCGAGCAGCACGGAGGCCGGCGCGTTGATCGTCTGCGAGACGGTAACTTGTTCGAGTGGGATTCCATCAAACAAAACTTCCATGTCGGCAAGCGACGACACGGCGACGCCACACTTGCCAACCTCGCCTTCGGAGAGCGGCGAGTCGGCGTCGTAGCCCATCAGCGTCGGTAAATCATATGCGACCGAAAGCCCGGTCTGACCTTGCTGCGTCAGATACTTGAAGCGCGCGTTGGTTTCTTCAGGTGTGCCGAAGCCGGCGAACTGCCGCATCGTCCACAGCTTCCCGCGATAACCGGTCGGGTGAATGCCGCGCGTGTATGGAAACTCGCCGGGGAACGAAACGTCATTTTCGAAATCAATGTCGGCTGTGTCCGCCGGGGTGTAAAGTCGATTGACCTCTTCGAGCGAGACAGTCTCGAAGTGTGACTTCCGCTCAGGCCGCTGTCGCCGCACGGGGTCGAGCGTCTCCTGCTCCCACCGTTCGACGGCGGCCTGCTCGTTTGAAGTGATCTCTTTGATTTCGGGCATGATGGTCTGTTCTCTCCTGCGATGGGCGTTCAAGGCGTGCCGCAAGCATCACCGGAAAACGTAATTGATGAGGGAGATTTTGATATTAGTTGACGCCGCCGCAGGGTGTCAAACACCTGTCCGACGGAGCGTCGGTGAGTGCTGGAGCGGGCCGGGGAGTCCGGCGAGAAGCGGCGCGGCCACGTTGGGGAAGTGTGGCCGCGCGCGATCCGGCGGGAGCGTCAACAAAGAGGGGAAGCGAAGCGGGTAATCGTCTAGCGGACAACGAGCGGGAGCGTAAAAACTTTTACCCCGTGAACAAAGGCCCGGTGACTTCCAACCGTCGCCACCGCTCACTTGATCGGTACCACAACCTCGTCGGCACGCACCATGTTGAGACGCTTGCGGGCCGCCGCCTCAATTGCCCGCGGGTCGGTGCGCAGGCGGTTGACCTCGCGATCAAGAGTCGCGTTGGTGTTGCGCAGTCGTTCAACGTCCAAGTTGATGCTTTCGTACTTCTGTTCAGCAGCGCGCATCCCGGCGTGGGTCCGCATCGTCACCGTCACACACATCGCGAACGTCGCAAGGACGATCATGCTGAAGACGACCCACGAGGGGACGGCGAAATTGCGTTGGCGAGCGTCGGCCCGCGCCACCGTCGCGCCGGTGCTGCGGGAGCGTGCGGGCGCATCAGGAACTAAACGCAGCGCGCGTATCGAAGGGCGTTGCATGGTCAGTCGGGAGTCAATCCAATAAGAATTTGCGGCCTTGCTCAAGTAGCACCTCCAAGTCATCTGCGGATTCTGATTCGGCATAAATGCGGACCATCGGCTCGGTCCCTGACGGGCGCATCAGCAACCACGCGCCGTCATCGAAAATAAATTTCACACCGTCTGTGCGGTTCAGATGTGCGACCCGCCGCCCGCCGATCTGTTCGGGGTCGCGGCTCAGCCGTGCGGGAAGCGACGCGGCGATGTCCGGGGTCAGACGAACGCCGATGCGCCCGTTTTCGAGTCGTCCGACACGCGCGTACAAAGCTTCGAGTTGCGCGGAGAGACTAGCGCCGCGCGCCGCCACCGCTTCGGCGGCTAACAGGCAGGCGAGAATGCCGTCCTTCTCTGGATAGTGTCCCCGGATCGAGAGTCCCGCCGACTCTTCACCGCCGAGGGTGATCTTGTCTTGGTTGATTAACTCGCCGATGAACTTAAAACCGACGGGCGTTTCGTAGAGGGGCAGTCCGCGAGCCTCGGCGACACGATCAACAAGGTGCGAGGTAGCGACCGAGCGGGCGACTCCTCCCGTCCAGCCGCGCGACTCCGCGAGGTAATCAAAGAGAAGCGCGATCAGATTGTTGGGCGTGATGAAAGTTCCGTCCGCGTCGAGCAACCCGAAGCGGTCGCCGTCACCGTCGGTCGCTAAACCGAGCGCGCAGCCACGCTCTTTGACGGCCGCGCGCAACTCATCAAGATGATCCTCGCCCGGCTCTGGTGAGCGACCGCCGAACAGCACGTCGCGCCAGTCGTGGATGGTCTCGACATCAATCCCGTGTTCGCGTAATGCGTAGTCGAGGTACCCACGCCCGGTGCCCCACAGAGGGTCGTAAGCGTAGCGACCCTTGGCCTCCGCAATCACGTCGAAACGAATCTTATTCTGCAAATCGGCGATGTAGGTCGGACGCGGATCGTACGACTCCGATTGGTTGTTCCGGCCTGCGTCCGCAGTTGATGCGGGAGTCGCCGGAATTTCACGAATCAACTCTTCGAGTTGCTTAGTCGTTTCCGGTAGGGCCGGCGCGCCATCGGCTGTCGAGAATTTCATCCCGCTGTACTCAGGCGGGTTGTGCGAGGCAGTAAAATTAATGGCCCCCGCCGCGCGGCGATCACGAATCGCGTGCGAGATGGTCGGGGTCGGGGTCGGACGGTCACAGAGCAGTGCATCAAGGCCGTGAGCAGTAATGACGTTGACGCACTGTTTCGAAAACAACTCGCCGAGAAACCTCGTGTCATAACCAACAATCAGCGGGCGAGACTCGCCGCCGGCAGTCGAGCGGACGTACTGGCAGATGGCCGTCGTCACTCTCCGCACGTTGTCGAAGGTAAACTCGTCAGCGATTACGGCACGCCAGCCCGATGTTCCAAAACGAATCGTCATCGTATTTTCTTTGTGCAGCGAATGCTTGAAGGGAGCTTTCAGCGACTAAGCACCCGGACGGGACGGAGTCTGTTTGACGAGTACTGGGTGTGTGTGCGCGAATTAGCAAACCCCTTGTTGCCTGACCATTTAGCGGGCAAGCGGCGGGAATTTAACATGCCGGTTACATGCAGTAAAGACTTATCTTTTCAACGCTTTATGAAGCTAACCTCAACGTTTACTTGAAGTAAGCGCGATTAAAGCATGGTTTCGGCGAACACATGGCGAACGGAAATCCGCGATTTGGGCATTGAGCTCAGAATGCTGAATTTGAAAAGAGAATAGCCAGGAGAAACAAAGTCACAGGTGTGGAAAATTTGCCGGAAGGCTTCGACCGTGGTTGAGTTGAGTCGAATCGACTATGAAAGAGGCAAAGTCAAAATACAAAAAAGGTGTGTGACAGCTTGCTACGTAGAGCAACTGCCACGCACCTTTTCAGAACTTACGATCAACGCCGACGGCGGTTCAACTTAGGTCCGAAGACTACGCCCTGTGATCAGGCGATAAACAGCGAGCACGACGAGCGCGCCGATCACGGCGAAGACGAGGGTCATGATGAACCCAGGGTCGCCGAACTCTTCCCCGCGTCCTCCGATGCCGAGCGCCCTGCCAACGAACCCGCCGACAATTGCGCCCACAATGCCGAGTAATATGGTAATGATTACTCCGCCGGGGTCTTTACCTGGCATAATCGCCTTTGCGATCAAGCCCGCAATCAAACCCACGATAATCCAAGCGATGATACCCATCTCTTTCAATCCTCCTGTGTCAAAGTTGATGACCGCCGAGCGGTGGGTTTTGAAACCGTGCCTGTACGGATTCAATATGCAAAATCTGTCGTCGTGAGGGTGTCAGCAAAAGCCGCGCCATAAAGTATGCTTTGCAATCGAAAGGTTTGACTTGGAAAACTACTTTCAATCGCACCGTGCGCTTCCACGGCACGATCATTGCCGCGATGTGTTCATCGAACACCATCAAGCTGGGTAAACGTACGTTTCATCAAACGAGAGGAGAAGATTATCAATGGGACTCTTTGACAAAATGTTTGGCCGCGGTGCGACGAAAGCGCAGGAGCAGCCGAACGCTCCGCAGCAGTTTGATCAACTCAAACAAAAGTACCAGACCGTGCTGAACTCGATTGACCAGCAGCACATTCAACTTCAAAACCTGCACGTGCAGGATAACAAGCTTTTCGTCCGCGGCATCGCGCCTTCCGAGGATGCGAAGAATGCAATCTGGGATCAGATTAAACTCGTCAACCCAAGCTACGATGACATCAATGCTGAAATCAGCGTCGATGAAAGCCGAGCGCAGGGTGCGACCGCCGGCGGTTCCAGCACTCAGGGCGGGAAGACTTACACCGTCAAAGCGGGCGATACCCTGTCGAAGATCAGCAAACAGCAGTACGGCGACTCGGATGAATTCATGCGTATCTATTATGCCAACCGAGATCAAATCAACGATCCGGACATGATCAAAGTCGGCCAACAGTTAATCATCCCGCCTGACGACAACGCCTAGTACAAAAGTCAAAGTACAAACGTCGAATAATCAATGATGCTTCGCGAAGTCATTGAGGGCGTCAACAGCATCGAGGATGGCACGACCGGTAGATTTATCTCACCCCGGTTGTGCCTGTCCTTTGACTTCCTCAGACGGCTTGACTGACGATGGCCATTGAATCAGCGCCGGCCTGCTTCGGATTCTGTGCGTGTTTGATCCGAGGCGTGCTCGCTTGCCACGGCCTGTTTGACAGGGCGCGAGTTGGTCGGGTATAAAAAATTCGCACGGGAAACCTAAATCACGTAATTCAATGAAGTATTACCACGCCTGCTGAAAACTCAAAACTGTAATCAGATTATTCTAACTTGATGAAGCGCCACTACACCAACAACGCACCGCATCACGTCGTACGGTATCATCATCACCGCCATGACGGCGGCGCGTTGGCGGTCTTCCGTGTCGGGCGCAGGTTATAGAAAGTGCTCAAACTGTTGGAACCGAACGACCCGCTGACCGCGACTTGAAATGTCCGGCAGCGGGTTTTAGTTACTTCGGCAAGTGATCGGTAGACGGCCAGCAAGAAATGCGGCGTTGCCGTGTCACCCAGCGCTCAATTTTTATGAACTCCCTCTCGGAAATACCCGGCGGCATGCGCTACCACTTCGGCGCGGAGGCGCGCTTGCAGCGGTCAATCGAAGACGGCTGCATGGCGGTCTTCGACGGATGGAGTTACGAAGAAATAGCGACCCCCTCAATTGATTACTACGCGCTGTTCGAGCGCGGGATGGGGCGCCAGGAGGCGCAGCGCGCGTTCCGCTTTACCGATGCGGACGGACGCTTGTTGGCGCTGCGCCCGGATGTTACGTCGTCGGTGGCGCGCGCTGCCGCGACGCTCTTCGCGGGGCGGGCGCGGCCATTGCGTTTCTGTTACGCGGCTTCGGTGTTCCGCCAGCGGTCGCGTTCACACGCTGAGTGGCGGCGCGAAAGTCGGCAGGCCGGTTGCGAGTTGGTCGGCGCCGGCGGACGCGCCGCCGACATCGAGACGTTGCTCATCGCCGCCGAAGTTTTAGAGCGTCTAGGGCTGCGTTCCGGAACGCGCATCACACTCAACAACGTGGAAGTCTTCAACGGCCTCTCCGAAAAACTCGCGCTCGACACCGGGGCGCGCGAAGAGATGCGTCGCATCATCGACACACGCGACGATTCGGCACTGCAAGAGTTCATCCGTCATCACACAACGCAGGTGGCACAGGGTGGTGAGTGGGGACTGGCGAGACTCGCCGGGCAGCGCGAGGTGATTGACGAAGCGCGCCGTTTGATTTCCAACCCGCGTTCGCGTGTGGCGCTCGACGCGCTTGACGAGTTATGGGGCGTCATTGAACAACTTGAGTTGACGGATTTGTTCGAGATTGATTTAGGCGACGTGTCAGGTCTTGATTATTACACCGGATTGGTCTTCAAAGTTTACGTCGCCGGGGCCGGGTCGCGGGTCGGCAGCGGAGGCCGCTACGACGACCTGACGGTCAACTTCGGTCGCCGCGAGCCGGCCGTCGGTTTCGTGCTCGAACTCGACGCGCTGACCGAAGTGTTAATGCGGCGGGCCGCCACAATGGAGCCGGCGCAGTCGCATGAGTCCGGAGCGCCTATCGTCGAACCGGACGGAGACGCCGCCGGTCTCTTCCGCGAGGCCCGCCAACGCCGCGCCGCCAACTCACGTGTGCGGATCAAACAGAGGGACGAAGGATGAAGAGTGAGAACCTGAATCCGAATTACGTGAACTCGCGGAAGGACTCAATGATTGGTGGTGAAGATGGGTCAAGCGAGAATGCTTCGAGTTCGACACGCGCCGCCCGTCCCTCATCCTTTCATTACTCTTCGCACATGCTGACGGTGGCGCTGGCGAAGGGGCGCATGCAGGACGAGGCGTTGGCGCTGCTCGGTCGGGCCGGCGTAGAAGTGAGCGGCGAAGCTCTGGCGTCGCGCCGCCTCGCGGTCGAAGACGCAGAGGGTTGCTACCGCTTCGTGTTCGTCAAGCCCGCCGACGTGCCGGTTTACGTCGAGCACGGAATCGCCGATTGTGGCGTGGTCGGGCGCGATGTGTTGCTTGAATCCGAAGCGGACGTGTTGCAGCCGCTCGACCTCGGCATCAGTCGCTGCCGCATCGTCGTCGCCGCGCCCGACGGTGCCGCCGCGCATGATTACGGGATGCTGCATGTCGCGACCAAGTACCCGCGCATTGCGGCGGCGCACTTCGGGGCGCGCGGCGTCCCCGTCGAGATCATTCAACTCTCCGGCTCGGTCGAACTCGCGCCGGTGCTCGGCCTCGCTGATTGCATCGTCGATTTGGTCGAGACGGGACAGACGCTCGCCGACAACGGCCTGCGCGTCGTCGAGACGATTACCGAATCAACGGGCCGGCTAGTCGTCAACCGCGCCAGCTATCAACTCAAGGCCGTCGCCGTGGCGCGACTCATCAAAGCTCTGCGCGAAGTCACCACCGCAGTGGAGAGTAAAGCGTGATCGAAGTCATCAACAACGGCGACGAAAAAAATCGTTTGCGGAAACTGGCGAAGATCAAAGAGCGCAACGTCGCGCTTGACGCCGAGTTGATGCGAAACGTCTCCGCGATCATCGGGGACGTACGCGGTCGCGGTGACGCGGCGCTGGTCGAGTACACCGCGCGTTTCGACGGCGTGACCCTGCGGCCTGACCAACTGCGCGTCGATGCCGAGACGCTGCGAACGTCGGCGGCGCGCGTCGAAGGGCGCGTGCTTGAAGCGTTGCGCGAAGCGATCAGGCGCATCCGCGCATTTCACGAACACGAGCGCGTCGATTCATGGGAGATCGATGGCAAACGGGGCGTCCGGCTCGGCCAGCGTGTCACTCCGGTTGAGCGCGCTGGCATGTACGTGCCGGGCGGGACGGCGAGCTATCCGTCGTCGGTGGTGATGAACGTCGTGCCCGCTCAGGTCGCCGGCGTCGAGCGCCTCGTCGTCGTCACGCCGCCGGAGACACTGGCGAGAACCCCGGCGGTCGCGGCGGCGCTCGTCGAATTGGGCGTCAAGGAGATTTACCAGGTCGGCGGCGCGCAGGCAGTCGCGGCTCTGGCTTACGGCACACAGACGATTCCACGCGTCGACAAGATTACGGGGCCGGGCAACAAGTACGTCGCGGCGGCGAAGAAGTTGGTCTTCGGCGCGGTCGGCATCGATTCGATTGCCGGGCCGAGCGAGGTCGTCGTGCTCGCGGACGACACCGCGCGCGCCGATTTCGTCGCTGCCGATCTGCTCGCGCAGGCCGAGCACGGCGAAGATGCTTCGTCCGTTTTAATCACCGACAGCCCCGCGCTTGCCGCGCAAGTCGTTGCTGAAGTGGCGCGGCAAGTCGCGACGCTTCCACGCCGCACGATCATCGAACGCTCGCTCGCTGACTACGGCGCGATCTTCGTCATGGAAGATGTCGATGAAGCCTGTGCGCTCGTCAACGAACTCGCGCCGGAGCATTTGGAGATCATCATGCGCGACGAAGAAACGGCTGCCGCGCGTGTGCGTCACGCCGGGGCCATCTTCTTCGGCGCGCACACACCGGAAGCGGTCGGGGACTACTTCGCCGGCCCGAATCACGTGCTGCCGACCGGCGGCGCGGCGCGCTTCTCGTCGGCGCTCGGCGTCAACGATTTCTTGCGGCGCACCAGCATCATCCGATACACGTCCGAGGAATTAGCGGAGACCGCGCCGATGATTGCCGCGCTCGCGCATGCCGAAGGACTCGACGCACACGCGCGCTCGGCGCTGATTCGTTTGGAAGAAGATCAACGGAGCGCAAATTGAATTGAATAGAAAAGCAACAGTAAAGAGTTTTAAGTTTTCTGATACCAACGGAATTTGTGGTTGGTATCAAAACCAAGAA
>JACDEG010000004.1 GCA_013816505.1 Pyrinomonadaceae bacterium
CGTTGCGGGCCAGTAACTTGATGCTCTCCATCGCGTGCCTCCTGCACGGCGAGGATAGCTTTTCTCACTGCTTGTCAACTACTTGCACACGCTAATACTGTAACTTCATACTTTCCGCAACGGAGTACGGCTCGCTATGCGTAGCATAAAGGGTGGAGGGTGCTGTAAAATTGCCGTATGCCAGGCATAGGTGTCGCTTGCCTTAATCTAGCTATCGCCGCCGCCTCCAAATCAAAAACTTTAATGCGGGGAACACAACTGACTTGGTGAGGTAAAGTGGTTTTTTATGCATACCTACTTTCTACTTAAATCCATCTCCGGTGACATTCAAGAGAATCTCTGCGCGTCCGCCAGCCGCCCTTCGACGACCGTGGCCGGGATGTCGAACCGCTCGGTGTTGCTGCGACCAACGCGCACGAACATCTGGCTGTTGCTTGCCGTGGTGCTATTGGCTGCGTGCAGCGGGGCGGCGTGTCGCGGCAATAGCGTTTCAGTGGCGACGGTGCAAAGCGAGAACGATGCAATTGAAATTCTGGATTTGCTGCGCGAGAACAACATCGTAGCCGACAAAGTTCCGGCGGGTGAGGAAGGCATCAAGGGCTGGAGCATCATAGTGCATAACAGTTCGTTAAATAACGATTCGACCTCACGCGCGATCCGCGTGATGCAGGACAATGGCCTGCCCCGCCCCACCGACAAGGGGCTGGAGGATGCCGGCAAGGACAACAGCATCGTCAAGTCAGAGTCGGCGCAGAAGGCACAGCGCATGAAAGAACAAAAGACGGAGATCGAGCGCCAGTTGCGTGCGCTACCCGGCGTGACCCGCGCCAACGTCAACATCGCCATCGCAAAGGACATCGACCTGAGTATCAACCCTTCGCCGCCGAGCGCCTCGGTGTTGCTGGTAATGAAACAGCAAATACCTGAATTGACTGAAGCCAAGGTGCAAAGGATGGTCGCTAACAGCGTGCTCGGACTGACACCCGAACACGTCTCCGTTACGATGGTGGTACAGCCCCCGCGCCCGTTCAGCACGCCACAATCTGATGGGAGCTTCGGCCAACACGCCACATTGCTCATCGCGTTGATGGGCGGCGGATTGACCGTGATGGCGACCCTGGTGGTCGTGATGCTGATGCAGAACCGAGCGACGAAGAAGGGTGCTGAAGACGGCCACGCCGAGGCCGACATCGTCGCCGGCTCACCTTCAAACTTCGCCCAGAGTTGGATGGATGAAGGTCACGAGTCCACTCCAAAGCAATAGCTTTCGAGCGGCTCAACAGAGAAGGTGTGATCGCGATTGTAAAGACCGTGCGGCCAATCATGGTGAAGGGGTAACTCACGACGCCAAACTTACCCAGCCGGTTGAGTTCGACAATGACTCGGCGGCACAAGCTTGACCTGACGATACGATGCTTGAGAAGTCACCAACCGAGCGCATTGATTTGCTGCTGGGGATGGGATTGATGTGGAGACGCCGCGAAGAATCGAGCGACGATCCGGCGCGACACGATCCAGATCAGGAAGCTAATGACCAGCGCGTGCGGAACTTGTTCACCCCGCCCGCGCCTCTTTCGGCGTTAGCGCCGGAGACGCGCGTCCAGGTTGAACGGCGCGCCGAGTGGTTGCGTCAACTCCAACCAACGAAACAGGAACAGTGGCTGCGGTGGACGATTGGTCGCGCACAATCGTCGGCATCAGCCACACAGTTCGATCAGCACATTCATTTCACACATGTCGTTGAAGCCTTGCGCCGCGAGCCACGCCGGACACAGCTCATAATTTTGCAACACCTTCCTTCGCAAATCGCCCGGTCGGCGGCGGCGGATTTGTCAATGACACTTGAGCGGTCGGAAAGGCGCGGCGGCAGAGGCGAGCGTCGTCAACGTCACGAGGAGTTGAGCGCGGACGTAGTGGAGCATCGGCGTATGACGGAGCGCCGGCATGTCGCGGACCGTCGTCAGGGCCGTCATCCCCTGCACTACTATTCGTCCGTCAATCTGAACACGCCGACGGAACCGCTGATGGCTGCGCCTATCATCCAAGCCGTTAATACTCCGGCACTGGACGCGGCCTTGATCAACGTGTTGCGACGCTCTTTCCTTTCTAATTTTGTTTCGGCGACGGCGCTCAACGGTTCGTCGCCGCTGGATGTTTTGACGGGAGCGCAACTGGCGCGGCTGGTGCGACTACTCGGCGCGCGCGAGACCGCGGTCGCCTGCCGCGGCATCACGCGGATTGAATCAGTCGGCGCTTTTCTCAGTTACTTCCCGCCGGAGGACGCACGCTCCGTCGCCGCACATATCGCCGCGCTGATCGAAGTTGACGCCGAGCGTATCATCTTCGCCGAAGGTCTGGTCTATCAAGCGATGAATCGCGAAGTGCGCGCGAAGGCGATTCTGGACCGCGTCGGTTTTTCACTGCTGGCGGTGGCACTTTCAAGATACGACTCGCTCCGCCTGCGGTTTGCCGAACAGAAACTGCCGACCGAAGCGGCCCGCGTGCTGCGGCAAATGCTCGTAGAATGCTGCGCTGTGTCGGTCAGCGAAAACGATCTGGGAATCGAGCGTCCGGGAGATGCGAAATTTCTCGACCTTGATTTGTCGCAGATACAAGGTGATGGGCGGGAGTTTTTCATTTCACCGGTCGCCGTGGGGATGATCGAGCGGGTGGCCGACGAGGTCGAAAAGATGGCTTTGGAGTTGATCCGCGCGACACACAAATCATTCACGCCGAAACGCGCGAAGAAGTCGGATTCTAGAACGGCCTTCGAATGATAAATCGAATGAAGACCATGAACACCAACGTCCCCACTAACATCGTCAAGCATGCGCCCAACGAAGATTCCGGCCAGGAGATCAAGCGCCCTGTGCTCAATCTCACTCCAGGCGCAGTCATCAAACAACAAGTTGTGGAGGCAAAAGCCGAGGCGCGACGCATTATTGCCGAGGCCGATGAGTATGCCGCACGTGTGCGCGCAAGCGTCGATGACCACGCGCGTGCGGCGCGTGAAGCGGCCTATAACGAAGGATATGAATCGTCGCTGCTGGAGTTTAATCAGATTCTGTTGGAGATGCGTGAGCGCCGCGACATGGCGCTCGCCGAAGCTGAGCGAGACCTGGTGCGGTTGTCGGTGAAGCTGGCCGAGCGAATCATCGGGCGTGATATAGAGACCGACGAAAAGACCATTGCCGAGATTGTCGCCAAGGCTTTGGAGACGGCGCGGCAACACGAAACGGTCACCGTGCGCGTCAACCCGAATGACATGCGCGTGGTACAGGCGCATCGCGAACGATTTGATAACACGGGGCGCGTGCGATTCCTCAGCATCGTCGCCGATCATCGCGTCAGCTCCGGTGGCTGCGTCATCGAAAGCGAGGCCGGCACCGTCGACGCGCGACTCGAAACGCAACTCCGCGTTCTCGAACGCGCGCTGCTCGCGCGGGCCGCGGGCGAGCACTCATAAGGCAAGAGTGTTCAGTTTTGAGCAGCGTTGTTGCATAAATTGAGAATATCCAAAATTGCTCGATTAAAACTGAACATAGTTCAGTCATCTGTGGCCTAATAAGCCTCTAAATTCAACGTCTTTGATCGAACAAAATATAATTACGCAACAACGCTGTTTCCAACTGAAAACTCAAAACTATTTAAAAGCTGTGATTCAAAAAGAAGATGAGCATCTCGTTAGAAATTAACGATGGTCGAGAAATAATTGACGGCTCGCAGCCGCTGATTGATCTTGCCCCGTACATCGACGCGGTCGATTGGCTGTCGTCGGTTGAGGTGCACGGGCGTGTTACCGAACTGGTCGGATTGCTGATCCGCGCGTCGGTGCCAGGCGCGCGCGTCGGCGAGGTCTGTCTGATTCGCTCGCCCCATCGCGCACGCGAGTTGAGGGCGGAGGTGGTCGGCTTTCGCGGTAGCGAAGTGATCCTGATGCCGTTCGGCGATGTAGGCGATGTAGCGATGGGTGCGCAGGTGACTTCGACCGGCTCGGTGATGAAGGTGAGAGTCGGCGACAGTTTATTGGGCCGTGTGCTCGACGGACTCGGCGATCCCATCGACGGCAAAGGACCGCTCGAAAATACAATCGAATACCCGGTCACGGCGCACCCGCCCGACCCTTTAAGCCGCCAGCGCGTGACGCAACCGCTCGCCACCGGCGTGCGCGCCCTCGACGGAATGCTGACGGTCGGTGAAGGCCAGCGCATCGGAGTTTTCGCCGCGGCGGGCGTCGGCAAATCGACGCTGCTCGGCATGCTTGCGCGAAACACTGAAGCCGAGGTCAACGTCATCGCACTGGTCGGCGAACGCGGGCGCGAAGTGCGTGACTTCATCGAAACCGATCTCGGCGAAGAGGGCTTGCGCCGCTCGGTGGTCGTCGTCGCGACTTCCAACGAGCCGTCGCTGATTCGCTTGAAGGCCGCTTTCGTCGCGACGGCGATTGCCGAATACTTCCGGGATCAGGGCAACCGCGTCTTGTTGATGATGGACTCGGTGACGCGCTTCGCGCGCGCGTTGCGCGAGGTCGGACTCGCCGCTGGTGAGCCACCGGCGCGCGCCGGGTTCCCGCCGTCCGTCTTCAGCGAATTGCCGAAACTGCTCGAACGCACAGGCAACTCCGACCGCGGTTCGATTACGGCCTTTTACACCGTGCTCGTCGAGGGCGACGACATGTCCGAACCGATTGCCGATGAAACGCGCTCGATCCTCGACGGGCATATCGTCCTCAGCCGGGCGCTGGCGACCAGCAACCACTACCCGGCGATTGATGTTAACCAGTCGATCTCGCGTGTCATGCCGATGGTTGTCAGTACAAGTCACATGGATGCCGCACGTCGTCTGCGCGAAGTGCTCGCCACCTACGAAGCGCAGAAGGACTTGATCCTCATCGGTGCATACAAAAAAGGGAGCGACCCACGCACCGATTACGCCATCAGCAAGCTCGACGCCGTCAACTCATTCCTCAAGCAAGGCATACACGAGCGGGACACATCCGAATCGTCGGTCGCGCGATTGCAGGGTCTGTTTTAGGACTGAAAACAAAATACACGGCGGATTACCGAAAAGCTTCGGGCACGAAAAAAGGCTACGTGGTCTTCAGGTAACCTTCACGTAGCCTTAGACTGCTAATCGTCTCGCCCAGGCGGGACAGCGAGGCAACTTTAAAAGGCGCATCCTAATAGAAATTTAAGGGGACCTTAAATGATTGTTAAGATGTTGCCGGTTTGAACTGACTTGAGCGAGAAAAAATTTCAAAACGAATGATTCATTTGTTGCCTGCTTCTCGCGTTAGTAGATGAGGGAATAGTGGTGGGGCACAACGAGGGGGCACGAGGGAAGGCCGAAGTCGCTAATCTACTTCGGCCCTCTCTTTTTAAGTTAGCAGAGAGCGGCGGCGGGCGCGAACGCGTCTATTGTCGGGGAGGGATTGGCGCAAGTTTGATTCGCGGTTTGGTATCGAAGCTCTCCCCGACGGCGTGGCGGCAGTAATGTCGTTGCGCCGTCGAGGTTTTTAATAGACATCATGACCAGACGCTGCGAATGAAACATTTGCCCCCACTGGCGATCACACCCGTAACAAATCGAAACCGCGAAGATCATCAAGGTCGAACGCAGGGGGCGATTATCGCGCGATTTACCCGAACTGGTTTGGCCGGCTTTTCGGCCACGGCGGGAGCATTGTTAATCGCCTCGACGACTTCCATGCCGCGCGTCACACGGCCAAAGGCGGAAAATTTGCCGTCGAGGTGAATCGCCTCGCTGACGAGAATGAAAAAGCTGGTGGTCGCGCCGTTGTCCTGCTGTGGTCGCGCCATCGAAACAACGCCGGGCACATGCTTGACGTAATTCGGTTCGTCGGCGATGGTGCGCCGCATCCGCTCGACGAGCGCGGGCGTCAGCGTCTGGCGCGTCGCGAGATTGCCGCCCTGAACGACGAAGCCTTTGACGACGCGGCTGAAAGTCGTCGTGTCAAAAGCGCCAGAGGCCGCGAGGTTGAGGAAGTTACGCGCCGTTTCGGGCGCCGCCTCCGCGAGCATCTCCATCTCGATTGCGCCCGCCTCGGTGTCAAACTTCACACACTGCGTAGCCATCCGCTCGACACTTGCGCTGTCGAAGGGTTCGGCAGACGTGCGCGCCGGGATGTCGGGTCGCGCGTTCGCTTTGCGGGCCGCTGGCGCGGGCGGCGCACCCGATGGCACCGCGTTCTGCGTCTGGGCCGGACATTCAAGTGCCACCAGCCACACGGCGCAAACGAAACAGATTGCTCGAACGAGAAACAGCATTTTCATAATTTCCGAAGACAGAAGCTTGGCTGAATCTGTGAATTATCAAACCTCAACGAGAATCTAACGACTCGGCGTCGCGGCGTTCATCATTTGGTCACGCTTCGCTTTGAATTCGGTGCCCGGCCTCCACTCAGGGAAGCGTTCGCCCTGCGCGACGCTGTATCCGACCATCACCAGCAACTGCGCGTCTTCGACCGCGCCGGATAAATCCCAATCGGGTTTTATTTCGTCCGTCACCTTATGGTAATCACGGGTCGTATACTCGTCGCGCTTCTGCTGGCTGTACTGTTCATCTCGTCCGATGTACTCGGTGCCGGTGTCGGGGTAGAGCGCCGGGACGCCCTGCTTCGCGAACTCGAAATGATCGGAGCGGTAGAAGAAGCCCTTCTCCGTTTCCGGGTCAGGTCTGACGGTGCGATTCTGCTGCTGTGCCGCTACGCGCAGCAGATCGTCGAGCGACGAGTTGCCTTCGCCGACGAGCGTAATGTCCTTGGTGCGACCCCATTGGTTGGCGCCGTCCATGTTGATGTTCGCGAGCGTGCGGTTGAGCGGGTAGAGCGGGTTCAGCGCGTAGTGCTTCGCGCCGAGGAGACCTTTCTCTTCCGCCGTCACCGCGAGGAACAGCACCGAGCGCTTCGGCGGCGTCGGAAGTTTAGTCACCGCCTCCGCGATTTCGAGCAGCGTCGCGATGCCGGAAGCGTTGTCAATCGCACCGTTGAAGATTTGGTCGCCGGCCAGTTTCTCGTCACGACCGAGGTGATCCCAGTGCGCGGTGTAGATGACGTACTCGTCCTTTAACTTCGGGTCTGAGCCTTCGAGTTTAGCGACGACGTTCTGCGAAGGGAATTCACGCACATTATTTTTGAGTGTGAAGTTGGCCTTCGCGTTGAGCGTCACCGGTTTGAAGTCTTTGCTGAGCGCTGCCTTCTTCAATGCATCAAAGTCCTGACCGCCGGCGGCCATCAACTCTTTCACGCGCTCAAGCCGCATCCACGCCTCGACGGCGACGCGGCCCGCGTTCTTGTCGGGCGTCTGAATGTCGACATTCTCGCGTCCCCAACTGCCGACCACGACTTCGTAAGGATAACCCGCTGGACCTTCTTCGTGGACGATAATGGCCGCCGCCGCGCCCTTCTCGGAAGCGATTTCGTATTTGTACGTCCAGCGTCCGTAGTAGGTCATCGCCTTGCCCTTGAACATCTTCTCGTCGGGACGCGAAGCATCGTTCGGGTCGACGATGGCCGGGTCGTTAATCAGCATCACAATCGTCTTGCCGCGTACGTCGACATCCTTGTAATCGTCCCACCCATACTCCGGCGCGACAACACCGTAGCCGACAAAGACCACGTCGGAATTCTCCACCTTGATTTCAGGCGCCGCGCGCCGCGTGACCGCGACGTAATCATCGTTAGATTTAAGTCCGATGGTCTTGCCGCCGGCGTCGAAAGTGGCGCGCGCATCAGCGGTGAAGCCGATGAGGGGAACCTTCTGTGTGTAAGTTCCGTCGGGGTTACCGGGTTTGAGGCCGAGGCGCTTGAACTGCTCGGTGATGTAGCTGACCGACAATTCTTCGCCGCGTGTGCCGGGGGCGCGCCCCTCGTATTCGTCAGACGAAAGTACTTTGATGTGGCGCAGCAGATCGTCCGAGTTGACCGTGGCCAGGGCCGGCTTGATGTCGGCGGCGGGCGATGGCGTGGTGTTGGCAACCTGGTTCTGATTCTCAGCGGTGACACACCCCTGAACCAGAACGATCAAAGCGGCGTACATACCGAATCGGAGAAGGTAGTTTTCCATTGCGTCTACAGCCTCGAAATTTACGTGGAATGAGAAAGCGATTGAATTGCTTCTAAGCTTAAACGCAAGAGATGTCAAATTCACAGGCGGGGGCGCATAGTCTGAAGCAGGTTGTTGATAACCCGGTGCTACAAGAATTCATGATTTCTTGACATAATCCGAAGCGGTATACGGAAGGGTTCCCAACCGTTTTCGCGCGACGCACTCAAAGAGGACCTACCGACGGCAATTGACGCCGGTTTTTCGATTAATCCAAGGACTTGGCTCACCGAAAGGAAGTGTTGATGAAGTTACCCGACGAATTGCGGATGACCGCACTGCTCCTGACCGTCGTCTGCCTCATGGCGTCATTTGTACCAGCGCAACGCCGTCGCACGCCGCCGCGCTCTAAACCAGCCGCGCCCACGTCTACCAACTCTGCGTCATCTAAGCCAGCATCTACGAAGCCCCCAGCTACCAAGTCCGCGCCTACGTCTGCCGCTCCCGTCCCGGCTTCTGCAACCGCGATTGATCCGGATCGACAGCAGGCGCTGCTCGATCAGGATTTCGCCTTCGACGAAATTGTGGCGAGCGACACGTATGCCGTCTACGGCGAGGTGCGGCGCGTCGGCCAACTAATCAGCGCCGGTAACGTCATCGAAATGTTTCAGCCGTTCGAGTCATTGGTCTCAAGCCAAAATGCATCGTTCCAGATGACGAGCACCCTCCAATTTCTGACGAAGCATGCCGAACTGCTCGCCGACGCGAACATGTCATTTGCCATGATGCCGACGCGGCGCGGCGTGCCGGAGGCGGTTTCGGCACTGCGACTGCCGAGCGTCGAAGCCGCGCGCACATTCGAGCCGCAGTTGAGAAAGTATCTTACGACGCTGCCCGGAATGGGCGCGCCCGCAGAAACGTCAGCCGGCGTCGCACGCACGTCGAAGAAGAGAAGGGCGCACACCAACGCCGCCCTCAGTCCGCAGTCTCGATTCACCATCAAGCGCTACGGCAGCATGTTGATGCTGAGCGACGCGCCGTTCAACTTGAAAGCCCTCAAGTCAGAGAGTGGAACGACATTCAGTGATGACGAGCGACTCCAGCGGATTCGCGGTCGTCTGGCGTCCGAGCAATTGTTCGTGTATGTCAACACCGATCTGATTGAGCGTTATAGCAAGTTGACGAGGGAAGAATCCGAAGCGCAAATGGTCGCCGCGCAAAAGGTCAGCTCCGACGTTCAAATGATACCGAACGTGCAGCGCGCCGGACGAACACCGAACGACAGCGAGGTGACTGAAACGGGCGACATTGCGAATCAAGGGACGGCGGCGGTCGTTGGCACAAACCACGGGACGGGTGTCGTTGTGGGCGTCACGAAAACTGATTCCGACTCTCAAACGGCGACGGTCACCGGAACCATCCAGACGGAAGCCGACAAACAAGATGCGTTGCTCACTGAAGAAGAGACTAAACTCGCCGAGGATGAAGCGAAGGAAGTCAAAACAGTTGAAGCGCCGCCGGCAAACGATGGCGTTTCGCTTAACATCCTCGGTGGACTGCTCGGCGGGATCACCGGGGGTATGCCGGAGTGGCCGGAAGCGGTCGGCGTTGGCGTCGGGTTCGAGGGCAGCGAATACCTCGTGCGCGTCCTTGTCGATAACGGCGCAGAGCAGCGGCAGCCGGGACGGAGTCCACTCATCCCGTTCCTACCGTTCATCATTCCCGGCCCGCCGGTTTTGTCCGAAGCATCTTCCATTGCTCCAGCCACGTCGGAGATGCTGTTCAGCATCTCGCTCGACGCGCCGCGCATTTTCGAGGAGTTGGTTGAACGCGCCGATGCCGCGAAACTGCAACAGCAATCGGGAGAGAATCGCGCGCCGGTGACTGGACAAGAAAAGGAGCCGACCTTAAAAGAGCGGATGGCGTCGCTCGAAACAAAGTATAAGTTCCGCATTAAGGAAGAATTTCTCGCGACGCTCGGCCACGAGGTTGCTGTCAGCGCGCCACTCTCATATTTTGGTATGTCGCGGCGTGGGAGCGGTCGACGCTCGGCGAAGGATTCGGATGCAGGGATCGTGGTGCTGATCTCGCTGAAAGACCGCGAGGCGTTTCGGGCAATGCTGCCGCGCGTGTTTGATGCAGTCGGCATGAAAGCGATCTTCGATTTGGCGCGCACCGAAAAGCAGGGCGACGTTGAAATTCTCAGCATCGCCGATTTCTCAATCGCGTTCGTTAATAACTTCCTCGTCGTCGCACCTGATGGAAAGAGCGTCCGCCGCGTCGTCGACGCATACACGAACGGCACGACGCTCGGCGGCGACGAGACATTTCGCGCCGCTACCGGATGGGAGCCGAACCAAAAGCTCGCGCAGGTGTACATTTCGCCGAAGCTGATGGAAGGGATGCTGGCCGACCTCAGAAGCATGAGCGCGCAAGGCGATCCGGAAGTAAAAGAGTTGATTGGAAATTTGAGCGTCACGGCGGACGCGATCACCTACGCCGCGTCGGGCGACGATCAGGCGCTGATGCACGAGTTGCACCTCCCCAAGGGACTGATTAAATTATTCGCGTCTTCGGCGAGTGTTGCCATCAAGCAAGCGCCGTTACTCGGCAGTGAATCCCGCGCGATGTATTCGCTGACGACCATCGCCGAGGCCGAGGAGTCGTATAAATCGAAAGGCAAGAGCGGCTATGCCACGCTGGACGAACTCAAGAAAAAGAAACTCATCCCCGCAGGTCTACTCGATAACAGCAATTATAAGATCGACCTCACCGTCTCCGGAGACAGTTTCGAGGCGACCGCAACTCCCATCGAGTACGGCGGAAAAGGTCGGCGTTCATTCTTCATCGACGAGAGCGGGAAACTGCGCGGCGCCGACCACGGCGGAAAGCGCGCGACCGTGTCCGACGAGCCGATAGATTGAATTTTCAGTCGATACAATGTTGATAGTTTAGAGGCGGGCTGCGCACGCCGCTAAACACGGACGCAACTCAATATCCAATTGCGTGCGCCCGTGCGATAGATAGCAGGATGGGCGAGCGGCCTGACACGCGCAATTGGACACGCATGGTCTGATGCTGATGGGGGAGCAAGCGACGATTTGATTAACTGCATCATTCAACGGGAGCGCGACGCGGACTCCGCGCTCAATCATCAGTTGGGCGTTCACTTCGCCGAGTTGGCGCGCTTTTCGTCGTTGAAGCAAGCCGAGATGTCGTCACTCTACCGCCGACTCCGTCCGGAGATCAATAGGGTTTTGCAAAGCGTGGCGTGTGGCGAGTTCGGCAGACGGTCTGAAGAATCAAGCGTCGCCAGTACGCACCACATTACTTCATCAATCAAAGCGACTGCCTGGAACCTGGAGCGCGGACTCCATCTCTCCGGCATCATCGATGTTTTGAAGCACGACCCGGCGCTGAAGGAAACTGATGTCCTAATGTTGACCGAGCTTGACTACGGCATGGCACGCACCGACAACCGTCAGGTCGCTCGCGACATCGCCGAGGCGCTCGGATTGAATTATGCTTTCGCGCCGTGCTATCTCGCGCTGAACAAAGGCAGCGGTCTTGAAAGTGAAGTTGAAGGCGAGAACACACAGGCGCTGCACGGCAACGCCCTGATGTCGCCACACCCGCTCCGTCGCGTCCACACGATAACGCTCCCGAACGGCAAAGATAAGATGAAGGGAAATGAGAAACGGCTCGGCAGTCAGCGGGCAGTGGTCGCCGATGTCGAACATTCGCACACCACGTTTCGCGCCGTCAGCCTGCACCTCGACGCACACTCATCACAACAACATCGATACCGACAGATGCGCATTGTGCTTGATCACCTGGAGAAGCTGCGTCCCGCGCTCCCGGTCTTGATTGGTGGCGATTGGAATACGTCGACGTATAATTCGCGGCGAGCGTTCTACTCGATTGCCGGCTACGTCCGCCGCGTGGCGATGGGTGTCGGGAACGTCATCAAAAATCACTACCCGCATCCGGACCGTTGGTTCGAGCGGAAGCTGTTTCGCGAGTTAGAGCAACGCGGATACGGATATCGCGAATTGAACGAGACGGGAATTGGCACGCTCCATTACGACATCAACGACGTCGCCGTGTATCGCAACATGTCCGAATGGGTGCCGGAGTGGTGCTTCTGGTTCATTCAGTGGGCGCTGAAAAACAACGGCGGGAGGTGCTCGCTCAAACTGGACTGGTTCGCGGGGCGCGGCATCAACCCAGATTCGCAGCGACCCCCACGCGTCGTCCCTCATTTGCGCGGAGCACATGCCGTGCTCTCCGACCACGACCCAATCATCCTGCACTTCAATGTCGAGCAGCGAGAAGGCGGCATCGCTTGAAAATTCTGTTTCTATGGAGCGCGGAGTCTCGACGCCGCTTTTCCCATGCATACATCAACACACTCCTACACCAGAGTGACATCCGTGAACGCCATCGCACATCAGTTGCGGATTACACCGTTGCCTGAAGAGATGTCTTCACTGGCGGCGAGTCGTCATCGGATGAATCCGCACGGCGCGAAAAGCGGCGCAGCGTGTATGGGGACTCATCGGCGTGAAAGTCCTGACTCTTGATCGAGTAGTAGACACAATCGACGCCGTACATGTGTCCGTCTCTTAAAAATCCCATCTTCAATTCATCGACCAAATGCCGGGCGCGGGTGTTGCCGGGCATCGTCAGGGCGGAAATCTCGTGCAGTTGCAACTCCTCAAAGCCAAAACGTAGAGTTGCGTGCGCGGCTTCAAAGCCGAAACCTTTCCCCCAATGACTGCGCGCGAGAAGTAAAACCAGTTCGACGCCGACTGCTTCGTCAAGGATCGTCAGGCCGCAGTAGCCGATCATTTTCCCGCTCCCTGTGTCGACTAATGCCCACCGACCGAAGCCGCGTTTCTCGAAAGCGTGAATGATCGATGACAGAACGGATTGCGTCTCGGCAGTGCTGATTGGCTGCCCTGAGCCGATGAACTTCATCACATCAGGGTCGCTGGTCAAGCCAGCCAATTCGCCAAGATCGGCCTGTGTGAACAAGCGCAGGTTTAGTCGCGCCGTCTGGATCTCGGTTAATACCGGCGACGGAGGCGAATCGGGCTTGCTTGTAGGCTGTGACATATTCACTACACAACTTCCTTATGCGGCCATGACGCGCGACGGGCAGGCGGCTTCGGCGGATGACGCGGCCAGCATGAAAACACCCCCGTCGGTGGAAAGCATGTCGAACGCCGCCATAATACTCACCGGTTCCGAGAACAGATAACCCTGCACGTAGTCGCAGTGCAGAGATGTCAGCCTTTGAAGTTGTGGCATGGTCTCGACGCCCTCGGCGACGACATCCATCTGAAGACTGCGCGCCAGCGTAACAATCGTGCGGACGATCTCAGCGTTTTCATCGCCGTCCATCATCTGGCTAACGAACGAGCGGTCAATCTTCAGTGTGTTGATCGGAAAGCGGTGAAGGTAGCTGAGCGACGAGTACCCGGTCCCGAAATCGTCGATGCTCAACTCGACGCCGAGCGCGCGAATTCGATTCAGTAATTTGATTGCCGAGTCGATGTTTTCCATCACCATGCTTTCGGTGATCTCAAGTTTCAAATACTTCGGGTCGAAGCCCGTCTCCGCGAGTATACGCGAAATCTGTTCGGCCAGGTCGGGCTGCATGAACTGCTTGCCGGACAAATTGACGCTGAGGGATAACGGCACGTCTTGCGGCACTAGCTTTTGCCACTTGTTCATCTGACGGCACGCCTCAGCTAGAACCCACTGGCCGATGGGAATGATAAGCCCGGTTTCTTCGGCGAGCGGGATGAATTCGATGGGCGAGACGAAGCCGCGCTCCGGGTGCTGCCAGCGGATTAGTGCTTCGAACCCGCTGATGCGTCCCTCTTTCAGCGACACAATCGGCTGATAGTGGAGCACGAACTCGTTGCGCTCAATCGCGCGGCGGAGGTCGGTCTCCAACTGTAAAAGTTTCATCGCGGTGTCGTGCATTGATTTATCGAAAACCTCGTGGCGTTGCCGCCCGAGGCTCTTTGCGCGGTACATCGCGGTGTCGGCGTCGCGCAACAACTCATCGGCGCGCTCGTACCCCGTGCAGCTCGGTGCGATGCCGATGCTGACCGTCGTGAAAACATCGTGCCCCGACAGGTTGAACGGCCTGGAGATTTCTTCCTGGATGCGTTGTGCGACTTCGATGGCGTCACCGGTGTCGGTCAAATCTTCAAGCAGGATGGTGAACTCGTCGCCGCCGAGTCGCGCCACCGTGTCACCAGGCCGCAGGCAGGTTTCCAGCCGGCGGGCGATGGCGATGAGCAGCATATCGCCGATCATGTGACCGAGGCTGTCGTTGATGACTTTGAAGCGGTCGAAGTCGAGGAACAACGCGGCGAACAATCGCGTTTCGTCGCGCTTCGAACGCTGTATCGCCATCTTCGCGTGGTCGAAAAATAGCGCGCGGTTCGGCAGTCCGGTCAGCGCGTCGTGGAAGGCGTCATGCAGCAGTTGCTCCTGGGCAAGCTTGCGGTCGGTGACATCCTGAATCTGAAAAATCAGGTGTAGCGGTTCACCGTGTGAGTCCCGCACCAGCGAGGTGCTGAGGTTAACCCACACCTCGCGCCCGCGCTTGTGGACATAACGCTGTTCGGTCTCGTACGAGGCTAACTCGCCGCCGATCAACTGCATAAAAGAAATGTTGAAAGCAATCAAATCATCGGGGTTGGTGATGTCCTGAAACCTGCCGGCCAGAAGTTCCTGCTCAGTGTAACCGACGATGTCGCACAGCGAGGTGTTGACCTGTATCCAGTTTCCTTCGAGCGAGACCATTGCCATGCCGATGGCTGCATAATCGAAAGCGCTGCGAAATCTCTCTTCGCTTTCGCGCAGGGCTGCGACGTGTCGCTGCGCCTGTTTGGCGTGCTGGGTCGCGAGTTCGGCCTGCGACGTCGACACTTCAATGTTTTTCAAATAAGTGCAGTACGTGAAGTAGACAACGGCGATGATCGGGCCGGTCGCGAGGAAGGCGTAGAAGCCGAAGACGGAAATCAACTTGGCAACCAGGCCGGCCGCCGACGCGCCCGCGAAGTATGTGATCGAAGACCAGAGGAAGCTCTGGCGCCACATCTGGAACACCGGCTTCCCGGCCTTGAGCGCTACCCCGGTGGCGACCAGGGACGAGTTGACGACGTACTGCACCAACGCCATCACGCAGATCGCCTCGAAGTAAATCGAGGTAAAGTTATGTTGCGACAGGCCGACGATTGAACCGAACAGCAGGCGGAGTGACCAGGCGGTGAGGAAGGTCGCGCAAATGTAGACTGCGGTGTTGAAAAGGATTGTGAGCTTTGACTTGGTGATGCGCAGCGATGTGCAGAAGGCGTCCGCCGCCGCGAGAAGGACGGCCGCTTCGCCGTCGAGCAGCAGCATCGTCAGCAGAATGAACGTGTCCGAAACCGAAATCTGACCTTTGACCCGCGGGATGCGGACGACGACGTGCGACCCGACGGTGAGGGTGATAACTCCGAGAAGCAGAAAACGCAGATCGATTAGTTCGGCCGAAGCGTGCCGGACTGTGATGATGAATAATATCCCACCGAGCGCGACGACCGCCCACATGAAAAGTCCGGCTTCATGTTGTTTGCTCTTGGAAGTCATAATGTATGGTTGAAGGGCAACCGGAAGTTCTGTTCCATGACTGTTAGTCTGGAGAGCGTCGTCCAAGAAACCCCGAAAGGACTGCTTGGCTGACGGAACTATTAATCGATTGGATTGAGTCGAGAAGCGCACGCCGTGACAAAACTTGGCGTGTCAGACTAGGAGATGGCAACCGCCGTGCCAGCGCGTCTGAACAGCAAGGTCTACTGAATGATGGTGATTTTTGGGGAGGGTAGATTGAACAAATGACTCATCGGTCACTGTGACAAATGTGAATGGTCAGCATGACTAAAAACACTTCACTCCCGCGACGGCTTGTCAGCCATGGCGGGAGTGAAGGTTATGAAAGGTAAGGTGTTCCTTTGAGACTGGGCGTTACTTCATAAAAGTGGTGTCGTCTCCTTTAATCAACGTGTTCATTGACTGAACGTTGTTGTCGCTCATCAAAATGCCGTCCGACATTAGAATACCGTCCGACATCAGGAAACCGTCACTCATCAAAATGCCGTCCGACATCAGGATGCCCGTGCCCATAAAGACCCTGCCGTCGGTTAGCTTAGTACCGTCGCTCACCATAATGCTGTCGCTCATCAGGATACCGTCCGACATTAGAATGCCGTCACTCATCAGGATGCCGTCTGACATTAGAATGCCGTAACTTTGTAGAAGGCCGATATCCATCAGGAAATTTTTTGACTTTAGAATGCCGTCACTCATCAGGATACCGGTTCTGTAAACCTTCTGGAATTTACTGATGAGGTTGGTGTCGGTTGAGAACGTGTGGTTGAAGATGACGCCCTGCCCCCACGTGAATCTGTGGCCGGCGATGGTCGTGAACGGGCTGGGGAGCGTGGTCGAAGTGAGCATCCGCGTGCCGAGGGCGGTATTAGCCCACGTCAGGTCTTTGCGCACTAGCTTCGCGAGGCGCATCGCGCCCTCGATGTTGAGTTGGCCAGCGCCTTGGTCGAAGTTGTTGTACCCGGCCATTGGTTGCGCTGTGTAGGTCAGAATCAACTTCACCATGTTGGGCGTCAGTTTCGGGTTCGCCTGTAACAGCAGAGCCGCGGCCCCGGAAACAATGGGCGTCGCCATCGACGTACCGCTCAAGCGCATCATCCGCTTTGTAGGATCAGAATCATCGACAGCACGTAACTCCGGGTTGTCGGCGATCAAACGGTTCGGCATGAGTTTCGGGATCTGGTCATATATCAGAGACAAGTAGGCAGACTCCGCGGCGACCAGCTTATTGCCGGGCGCGACGAGGTCGGGCTTGATGAGGTTGTCGTAATGCTTGATGCCTGAAGCGTCCGTCCAAAAACTCCTGGTCGGCCCGCGCGAGCTGAAGGTCGTCACCCCGTCGTCGCCGCGCGCATCAGTGCCGAACGTGTTAGAAGCACCGACGGTGATCGCGGAGGGTTCGTTGCCGGGCGAATGGATGTGCCCGTAAACTTTCCCGCCGCTGGCGTCTTTGCCGTTGTTACCGGCGGCGACAACGACGACGATGCCGGCGTCCGAAAGGCGGCGCACCGCGCGGCACAGCGGGTCATTCTTATAAGAGTCAATCGCCGCCGTGCCGAGACTCATATTGACAACGCGGATTTTGTACTTCTGATGATTCTTTTCGCCGTATAATTGGCCGGGAGTGACCGGTTCCAGAATCCAGCTCAGCGCCTTCAACAAATTCGAAACTGAACCGACGCCATTCGAGTCGAGGACACGCAGATTAACGATCTCGGCTTTCGGGGCGACGCCGAGGTAGTTACCGTCCATGTTGTTTTTGTTGGCGAGCAAGCCGGTGACGTGAGTGCCGTGCCCGTAGAGGTCTTGCGTGGTGTTTTGGCCGGTGAAATCCTTTTCGTAAGTAACCTTGTCCATCGCGTCGTGATATCTGTACAGACCCGAGTCGATGACGGCGATACCGATGCCGGTGCCGTCGTAGACGGAGTTGTTGGGCTGGCTGCGCATCATATGCGCGCCGGTCGTCGTCTCGACGTGACCGAGGGATCGGACTTCGCGGTCGAGTGAGACATAGGTTGGAGAGTTAGTGGTCGAGAGGTCTTTGACGTCTTTCAGCGGCATTTCGACCGTGATCGTATCAAGGTGATTAAAACGGTCGGTGATGATTACGCCCGAACGGCCGAGCACCGCGCGAAGCGAATCGTTTTTCAAATCGGCGGATTGAAGAATAACCTTGACGCGCTCGTCGGTGGACGCGTCGGAGTTCAGTTTGTCTTCCAGGTCGGGCGAAAGTTTCGTTCCGGCGAACTCGAAGTTCTGTTCATCAGTTGACTCTTCTTCGTCCGCATTTGTGTCTGAAGCATCAGTGTCTGTCTCGCCGATGCGCACTGCCTCGAACAGCGGGCGGAGCGTGTCATCGTTTTCGATCCGCGTCGCGTAGACTTCGGTCGACACCGCACCGACGCATGGCAACGCATTGGTGCGTAAAGCTTTTACTAAGACGCTTGACGAAAGGCCGTGGGGTAACGCCTCCGTGTTGAGCAGACTATCAACATCAGAGATAAACAGAACCACTTCGCCGGCAGCCTTCGTGGCTTCGGCGTAAACCGCTTCCAGACGCTTCTGGATTTCGGACTCGGTCGACGCGCCGGCGGCCAGCGAATCGCGGTCGAGTTTGAACAGGCGTTTGTTGTGCAGACCCATCGGCACATCGCCGGCCAGAATCCTTCGCGCCACTTCGGTGAACACAGCCGCCCGGATATCTTCGCGCTCGCTTACCACCAGCGGGCTGACTTTACTGCGGTGGGCGAGGAGTTGAAGCACGCTGAGAACTTCGTCACCGTAGAGGTCTCCCGCCTCCGCGTTGTCGCGAATGGGTAGTTCGGTAATCTCTCGCGCATACAAGGAAAGAACGGCAAGTTTGTTCTTCTGTTTGGTGGTGTGAGCTGAATGTGATTGGCTGGTGTGTGCTGGGCTGTTGTTGGTCTGTGCGCTCAACACGAATCCTGGTATCACTCCCGCACAAAGCGCAGTGGCTAGGGCGATGGATGTCATCAATCGTGGTGTCGAGGAGCGGCTATTTTGGTTCATATAATCCTCACTGGGTCTCCCTCACTGCTTATCTTAAGTGAGATTAGAATCGATCATCGTGGGTAATTCAAAACTCCCGCACGCCACGGCTATCGCAATCGCCATACCAGGTAAAGTAATCTTCGAGGGCCGCTAAAACTCACTAAATCAGGTGAGTAAATTCTCACTGCGAAAATAATAATTGACTGATTCAATCACTCTGACCGAAGAGGGTGAGTCAAAATGAAAGGGAGGTCTCATCACCCTGGACGTAGGCTGAATTAGCCAACGCAACCGCGACGCTTCGTAAAATTTGTACATCGATTCATGAAAGAGTTACCAATTGACGCGCTCCTCATGGAGATCATCCGCTCTCTGCGTGAGTCGCCCAACCTTGTCATCGAAGCCCCTCCCGGCGCGGGTAAAACGTCGCGCGTGCCACCCGCGTTGCTCGACGCGGGATTGGCGGGTGAGGGAGAAGTATGGATATTGGAGCCGCGGCGTCTGGCAGCGTGGATGGCGGCGCGGCGGGTCGCGGAAGAGCGGGGCGAGCGGCTCGGCGAAACCGTCGGCTATCAAGTGCGTTTCGAAGAAGTTGCTTCGCCCATGACACGGCTGCGCTTTCTCACCGAAGGCGTACTGACCCGGAGGATGTTGCGTGACCCGATGCTCGCGCGCGTCGGCGTAGTTATGCTCGACGAATTTCATGAGCGCCACTTACAGGCCGACCTCGCGCTCGCGCTGTTGCGGCGGTTGCAGCGCAGCGCGCGACCCGACATACGAATCGTCGCGATGTCGGCGACGCTTGATGCGGCACCAGTCGCACGATTCCTCGGCGACTGCCCGGTGCTCCGCTCGGAAGGCCGCCTCTTCAATGTCGGGATCGAACACCTTGCGCGCACTGACGAGACGCCGCTCGCAGCGCAGGTCGAAGCGGCGGTGCGACGGTTGGTCGCCGATGCGTCGAACGGAACCGCGCCAAGCGGTGAAAATTCGAATCGAGGAATGCCAAATGGACGAATGCCGAACGGTGACATGCTTGTGTTTCTTCCCGGCGCGGCTGAGATTCGGCGCGCACAAGAAGCATGTGCCGGCGTTGCCGCTCAATCCGATATGCTCGTCCTACCATTGCACGGAGAGTTGCCGCCATCCGCACAAGACCGCGCCGTCAGCCCGGCGTCGCAGCGCAAAATCATTCTCTCGACCAATGTCGCCGAGACTTCCGTGACCATCGACGGTGTCGTCGCGGTCATCGACTCCGGACTGGCGCGCGTCGCAAGCCAGTCTCCGTGGTCAGGATTGCCGATGCTGCGTGTCGAACGCATCAGTCAGGCTTCGGCGATACAGCGCGCGGGCCGGGCGGGGCGGACACGTCCGGGCAAATGTCTGCGCTTGTACACCACACAGGAGTTTGCCGCGCGTCCCGCGCACGACGCGCCGGAAATTCAGCGACTCGACCTCGCCGACACCGCGCTCGAACTTCACGCGGCGGGCATCACTGATCTGAACGATTTCGAGTGGTTCGAAGCGCCGCCCGCGCCCGCACTCGCCGCCGCCGAAACTCTGTTGCTACGCTTAGGCGCAATCGACGAAAAGGGAAAGGTGACCGCGCTCGGCGGGCGAATGCTGCGCTTGCCGCTTCACCCGCGACTCGCGCGCGTGGTGGTCGAAGCTGAGGCGCGCGGGGTTGCGGAAGAAGGTTGTGTGATCGCGGCGCTCATCAGCGAGCGCGATATCCGCGCCGACGACATCATGCGCGACACACGCGAGCGACCAGCGGCGAACGCGGCTGCCACAGGTAACTCTGATTTACTTGAACTGCTCGACCTTTTCACCGAGGCCGCATTGTCCGGTTTCGCGCCGGAGCAGTTGCGCCGTATGAAACTCAACGTCGGCGCGGTGCGCGCGGTGGATCAAGTGCGGCGTCAACTTCAGCACTTGTGCCGGGTCGAAAATCCGAAAAACACCTCACCTGAAAAGAAGAGCGCGACGACCGCCATCAGCGAAACGGAGTTATTGATTTCTGTTCTGGCCGGCTATCCCGACCGCGTGGCGCGGCGGCGTCCGTCGCCGAACGAGAATCGACAAGCGGGGCGAGAGTTATTACTTGCCGGCGGTGGGGCCGCGGAGTTATCAGCGGAGAGTGTTGTGCGCCAAGCGGAATTTCTGGTCGCCGTGGACGCCGCAGAGCGCCGCGCATCAGGAGCACGTTCGTGGGGAATGGCGGGCGCACGCTCAGGCGCTCGAACCTTGGTGCGCCTCGCGAGTGCGATTGAGCCGGATTGGCTGCTTGATCTTTTCACCGACCGGATCAGCGAGACGATTGAAGCGGTGTGGAACGCGACGGGCCAGCGGGTCGAGGTCGTGCAACGTTTGATGTACGACGAGTTGGTGATTGATGAACGCCGCGCGAGCAATGCGGGAGGCGAGGTGGCGACCCGCGTCCTGGCCGAAGCCGCGTTGGCCGTCGGGGTGCAAACTTTCATTGAGCGCGACGAGGTTGATCGTCTTCTCGCGCGAATCGAGTTCGTCGCCCGGACATTCCCCGAAACTGGCTTTCCCGATATCGGAGAGGATGACTTGCGCGCCGCGCTGGTTCAATTGTGCGAAGGCCGGCGAAGCTTCGCCGAACTAACTGAAGCTGCACGCGCAGGCGGGTTGCTCAGCGCCCTGCGCCGGATTCTGAGCGCCGAGCAACAGCGCGTGTTGGCGACGGTGGCACCCGACCGTGTGACGCTCGCGTGCGGGCGACAGGTGAAGATTAACTACGAACATCGACAAACGCCGTGGATCGCCTCGCGGATGCAGGATTTTTTCGGGATGAAGGAGGGGCCGAAAATCGCTGGCGGCAGAGTCACGCTGGTGCTGCACCTGCTGGCTCCAAACAGTCAACCGGTGCAGGTAACCGAAGACCTCGCCGGATTCTGGGAGCGCCACTACACGCGGGTGCGCCGCGAACTCAGCCGCCGCTATCCACGACACGCCTGGCCGGAGAATCCCCTCCAGACCACGGCGAAGGAAAAGTGAGGCTTGACCCGCTCAGCTCTGTCCCATGCTTCACTAACCTGCTTCGGCGCATCAACTACCCGAGCGTTAGTTGAAGAAATGCGGCGATCACACAGACTAAAGTCTGTGCTACGCCGCTCGCCAGTGTCTCAATATTTTAAGTTTCGATTCAGAGAATTTTAGCGTCTTGCTACTGTTTACCTGCTTTGACCGCTTCGATAATGCTGAACGGTGATTTGGTCGGGACGATGCGCGTCAGTATGAAGCCGGCGGCGGCGAGTAGCGCGCGGTATTCCTCCGGCGTGCGTTCCGCGCCACCCGGCGAGACGAGCATTTCAAGGTCGAGCAGTTTGCTGTAGTGCGGAGCGTTACCCTCCGGAACAACGGTCTCGACGATCAGAACCTTGCCGCCGTCGCTCATCGCTGCGTGGATGTTGCTCAGAATCTTGACGCAGCGTGCGTCGTCCCAATCGTGAATGATGTGCTTCATGATGTAAGCGTCCGCGCCTGACGGAACTGACTCGAAAAAGCTGCCTGCGACTTTCTCGACGCGATTCGCCACATCCTCCTTTTCAAGCGACGCTCCGGCGCCTTCGATCACCTGCGGCATGTCGAACAGAATGCCGTTGAGGTAAGGAGTTGCTTTCAGAATCTGAGCGAGCAGATAGCCGTGGCCGCCCGCGATGTCGGCGATGGTCTTGAAGTTTGAAAAATCGTAAGCCTCAACAACCACCGGGGCCGTCCCGGCGGACATGTCAGTCATCGCGCCGTTGAAGATTTCGGCCTGTTCACGGTTCGCCTCAAAGTAGTCGAAGACTTCCGCGCCGTGAACGTGACCCCACGCCGTTTTTCCTGTCCGCACGCTGTAGAGCATGTCGCTCCATACGCGCCAGTGCCATTCTTCACCCATGAAAATCGCACCACTGCGCATCGAGGAGGGCGCGTCCGAACGAAGCGGTTCGGCATACGGCGTCAAAGAGAATACTTTCGAGTCGGTCTCGGCGAACACACCGACGCTGGCGAGCGAACGCATCACCCGATAAAGGGCGCCTTCGTGCGTGTCCGTGGCGGCGGCAAGCTCGGTGATTGACCGCGGCTTGTCTTTCAGAAGGTCGGCGATTCCGAGTTTGGCGGCGACGTACAGCGCCTGCGTCATCATCGCGCCAAACGCGAGGTTGGTTAAAAACGCTTCGGGCGGCATCTGTTGCGTCGCGTCTGCGTTGCTGACTTGGGGGTTCATCGTTTCGTCTCCTTAATCTGAATCTGAAAATGAATTACTTGATGGTGATTCCGCGTCGCGATTCAAGGGAATCTACTTTTTCACCGCTACGTCCATGATGGCTTGCGCAGCCTGTTCGATAATCGGTGAGAGGATGTCTTCGCCGTCCGACTTGGCTTTCGCCTTGAGTTGCTTCGCGACCAACGGCGTCGCGTTGCCCGGAGTTTGCAGTTTCACTTCAAGCTGGAGTTCATCTTTTGATTTAACGCTGGCTGAGATTGAAGCCGCCGAATAGATTGCCGTCGAAGCGACTTGTCCGGCGACTGCGCCCGCGACGTGGCCGCTGCCGTAACCGGCATGCGAAACGGCTGTACTGGCGACATTACCGAGCATCTTCCCGAACATGCCACCACCACCGCCGCCCTTCTTGTGCGACACGGTAGCGTAGATCACAAAGTCGCATTCCTTCTGCTTCGCTTCCGCATCTATTTGCGGTGCAAGGCGCGCCTCAATCCCGATGACTTCGACGTTCGGCGCTTTAAGAAACTGAGTCAGCGTATTGCCAATGGCAGCGGAGAGTTCCGTGGCGTTCATGCCTTCGCCGACCGCGCCTGTCTTCACAGTTGCCAAGCCGATGCGAACGATGCCCGGTTTCTTCTCACCGATTTCCCCGGAAGCATTGGCGGATTGCTTCGCCATGTCTTTAACATTCGCAGTCGTGCCCGAATCAACGTTGCCCGTCGCTTTGACATCAGACCCGGCGTTGGCTGTGTTCATGCCGGTTATCGCGGTCGTCGGTGCGTACAACGCCGTCGAATCTTTAACTTCCCTGAAGCCGGCAGGGACGTCGAACAGCGCGGCGTCGAGCGTGGCTTGAGAGAGTTCGACGACTTCCTGCGTGAAGGTGTACGTAACTTCGCCGCTGTCGCCGAACATCGTCGTCTTCACAAGGACGGGATAGCCTTCTTTCGCGGTGCCGATCTGCTTGGTGTCATAACGGTCCTGACAGCCGGACTTGTCGATGCGCGGGCGCCAGTTCTTATACTGTTCATACTGGCAGTCGAGCGCGAAGGCGGCGTCAATATACCAACCGTCGGTTTCCATCCGATTCTTGAAAGGCGTGCAGGCATCGGGCGAAGACTCTGTGACCATCGTCTTGACGATATGCCGCGCCGTGTGGCCGAACATCTGTTTGCGCTCGCCCGTGTCTTTGGTCGTGACCGTCATCGTGACCAAACCACCTTTGCGCGTCGCGGTCGGTTGCTGGGTGCCGGCGTTCAATGGTGGTGTCGGCGTGGTGGTGTCGTTGTCCTGCGCCCAATTGTTGATGAAGTATGTATTGGTAGGTGGGCTGATTTGCAGGTTACGTCTGAGGTCGCACTGCTGAATGTCGATAACGGGATTGCGCGCCGTCTCGGTGCGTTGGCGTTTGCCTTTGATATATACAGTGCCTTCATACGATTCACCGCTCATCGTCTGACGTGTTTTAATTTTCACGTCGGCGAGCGCGGCGGTAGTTGACAAGACAAGACATGACAGCAGCATCGCAAATCGAACGAGGTAGTTAGGGATCATCATTTGTATTGCTTCTCCTGAGCGGGGTGTATTTTGGATTGGGCATTTCCGCCCTCAATCGCTAACGCGA
This sequence comes from Pyrinomonadaceae bacterium, assembly GCA_013816505.1. Taxonomy (GTDB): domain Bacteria; phylum Acidobacteriota; class Blastocatellia; order Pyrinomonadales; family Pyrinomonadaceae; genus JACDEG01. The sequence continues at coordinate 24,614 of JACDEG010000004.1, forward strand.
GGAATGAGAAGCAGATGTATCATAGTTCGAAGAAATTTTTAACTTTTGAGAGAAGAATCTTGGCGGGACGTTTAAAAGTAAGGCAAAAGTAGTAGCCACTCAGAGCAATGTAGAACAGGCGGGCTGGCAATTACTCGCCGGCCCGCCTGTTGTTAATCCCACTACCTATCAGTAAAACTGTTCGTTGCCGGACAGCTTAAGCGCGCGCACCTTTGCTAATCGCCTGCTGGTAAAGCTCCGGCGAACTTTGCTCAATCTTCTGGGCGGTCTGCTCCTCTTGGCGGAGAATCTGCTGCAAAAGCTGCGCGACCTCGGTCTGACCCGTTTGCTGGGCGCCCGTAATCAGCGCGCGGTACGAAGCGATTTCATAATGCTCGACCTTCAAGCAGCCGCCGGCAATAGCGAGATCGACGAGCGCCGGTGACTTCGAGACTTCTTTCAGCGTTTTCTGGCCCTCACTGACAATTCCGGCAGCGCCGGTGCACTTGATGCGTTCGGGCGATTCACCCAACACTTCGTAAACCTGTTCGAGAATAGTGATCTGCTGCTCGGTCTCAGCGATGTGCTGTTCGAGCAGCGACTTGACCGTCTGCGAGTTCGCCTGCGGTAGTATCTCCTGCTGCGCTTCCAAAAACTGATGCTCGGCGTCGTACATATCACCGAGTCCGTGTATCATCTTTTCCTGTAGATTATTGATAGCCATTGTTACTCTCCTTTTTGTTACTAAAGTAGGTAGTGATCCGAAGCCGTGGGAACAGTGCAGCAGGCGCGACTGTGAGGGAGGGCCTATACCTTGTCCGTTGCCTGACGCGCGGGCTTCCTCCCTGTTTTCTCCCACAACTGACCCACTGTCCTAAAGTGATAGCGGCGACCGAAGCAATCCGTCGGCCGTGCTGTTCGAGTTGCGATGCCGGGATAAAATACATGTCACGGTGGTCGAAAATCACCCCAATAATGTTGAAGTTATAAGGATTTTCTGTGTCCCTCTGGCCAGGATCAAACGAAAGGCTGAAAAGAATATGAAACCATCGACGCTCCGTATCCTCGGGCTATGTTGTGTCATGGCGGCGGCGCTCTTATTCGTCTTGAATCTCAGGCGATTCACAAACTTGGGGACGTATTTTTTTGCATCTCCTCTACTTATATTAGGCGTGGTGCTGGTAGCTTTGGCGAAAAAGAAAGGCGGTCAAAAATGAGCGCGAACGAAACAAGCGAGAAGGTCTGTTTACACGGAGTCTGCAACTGCGTAGCTGAAGCAGACAGCGATTACTGCGGCCCGTACTGCGCCGGAGTCGGCGACACTACCAACAATACAGTCGATGATTCCCTGGAAATGGTTTGTGACTGCGGCCATCCGACATGCATTGGGTGACTCGTGCGGCGCATACATGCTGGCGCGCGTCCGTCGTCCAATCAGGGCGAATAGCTCGGCACCGCACTCCATATCGAAGCTAATGGCTGGCGCATGGCTATACATTGCCGCCTGTCTCACAGACCCGCTCGACGCACACTTGCTGCGGCCTCCGTTGACGCCCGACGGCCTTCTCGTCCGTGCGGAAGCGTGAAGCCCGCCCGTAAAAAAGTCGCTGCGCAGTTGTGAGAGATGGCATCGGCGGCATAAAATCCAGGCCACGGATTCCTAATTTGACGTGGCAGCGAATCCGGTCCGCGCATAAACTTTTGTCAATATAACTTCTGAATCTGAGAGCAAGCGTTTTCCACGCCATCTAATTGACCCAGCGAGACGAACGCGCTGCTCAAGGTGGGCGCCGTCGCCTTCAACGTTTTGAAAATATAAGGAGCCGAATTATGTCGAACGGAAAAGTTGATCGTCGAGGTTTCGTCAAGACCGCCGTCGGGGCAGGTGTCGGAGCTAGTTTGTTGAGCAGCACGCGCACGGTGCACGGGCGCATTCTGGGCGCGAACGACCGCATCAATCTCGGTGTGATCGGCGTCGGGGGGCGCGGCACATATCTCATCAAGTGGGCGATGGAGTCAGGTCAGAAACCGACCACGCCCGCGCAGATCGTCGCCGTCTCTGACGTGTACGCGAAGCGCACTAAAGTGGGAAAAGAGGCCGCGAAGTGTGACGGCTATATGGACTACCGCGAGATTATCAACCGCAAAGACATCGACGCGGTCATCATCGCGACACCCGACCACTGGCACGCGCCGATGGCGATTGAGGCGATGGAGCGGGGTAAGGACGTCTATCTTGAAAAGCCGATGACGCATACCGTCGACGAGGCCCGGCGCGTCTACGAATCGGTGAAGAAGACGAATCGCATCATGCAGGTCGGCTCCAACACGACCAGTTCCGATCAATGGTGGAAGGCGCGCAAGGCAATTCAGGACGGGATGATTGGCAAGCTACTGATGAGCCAGGGTTCTTACCACCGCAATTCGAAAGAGGGCGAGTGGAACTGGAAGATCGACGCGGCGGCTGGCCCCGATGGTAAAGGCGACGACTTCATCGACTGGAAGATGTGGCTCGGCAACGCGCCGAAGCGCTCTTTTGACGCCGACCGCTTCTTCCGATTCCGCAAGTATTGGGACTATTCAGGCGGCATCGCGACCGATCTCTTCTATCACGTCATGGCCCCGCTTAATATCTGCTGGGGCGAAGCGCAGTTCCCGTACCGCGTCTCAGGCAACGGCGGGATTTACGTTTTCAACGATGGGCGCGAAGTCCCCGACACCTTCACTCTCACCGCCGATTACGCGAAGGGCCATACCGTCGTTCTTAGTTCGTCGATGGCGAACGACACGCATATCCCCGGCCTGATTCGCGGCCACGAAGGAACGATCATGATGGTTCCGCACGGCAAGTTCGAAGGCAAGGTCGAGTCCATTACGGTCACGCCACAGGGACTCGCGAAAGAGAAGTTCGTGGAGAAGTACGGTTCCGAGGAAGTAAAGCTTCAAACCGAGCCGCGCGAATCGCACATGGAGAATTTCCTGCGTTGCGTGCGCACGCGCGAGGCGCCGGTGCTTGACGCGTTGACCGGCTACAAAGCGATGGCGTCCATCGGGATGAGCGTCCAGTCGTACCGCGAGGGCCGCGTCCTCTACTTCGACGAGCGCCAGCATAAGGTCACGACCGCGCCGCCGAAGACGACCAATGGTGACGGGCGCGCGACGGAGTAAGCCGCTTCCGTACATATCAGGACGCGCGGGTTGCCGCACAAACTCGCGCACCAAATTAACGTGAGCCTAAACGCTCAACTTCGTGACTGGCGTCCGCATCTAACCAGGCGTCAGTCACGTTAAAAATTCACAGTTCAATCAATTCGATTGTAGAACCTAAGGAGAGATAGCCTTGATGAGTATCCAAGCGAGGAGACGAAATCCGATTTATGATGTCGTTGTGGTCGGCTCTGGCGCGGCGGGCGGATTCACCGCCAAAGTGCTGGTCGAGAGCGGTCTGAGGGTCGCCATGATCGAGGCCGGTGCGCTCCGCGATCCATTGAAAGATTTCGCTTATCACGAGCCTTTTCCCTACGACAAACCTCTGCGCGGATTGGATGAGAAAACGTCTGAGCAGGCCGTCGTCAAAGAGCGCTACTCGTTCGTCAAAAACCCGGACGAGCCCTACAGCACGCCTTCGGAATTGCCTTATGATTGGTTTCGGGCGCGCAACGTCGGAGGGCGGACGATGTTTTGGGGACGCTTCATCAACCGCTTTCACCAGACTGATTTGAAGGGCTATGCGAACGACGGCCACGGTAAGGATTGGCCCATCTCTTACGCCGATGTCGAGCCGTACTACAACAAAGTCGAAACATTCATCGGCGTCTGCGGGTCAAAAGAGAATCACCCGGACATGCCGGACAGCGACCACCTGCTGCCGCCGGTCGCGCTGAAGTGCGCCGACCATTTGTTGAAGCGCGCGTGCGCCAAGATCGGCATCCCCACCATCAACGCCCGGCGCGCGATACTCACCAAAAACTACAACGGCTACAAGGAGTGTCACTATTGCGCGGGCTGCGATAACGGCTGCGAGACCCACTCTTTCTTCAACTCCGCGTTTCGCGTCGTCGTGCCGTTGATGAAGAAGTACCCGCGCACATTCAAGGTCTTTACCAATTCGATGGCGCGGTCGATTGACGTGAACGAGCGCGGGCTGGCGAGCGGTGTGACGTACATTGACAAGACGACCGGGCAAACCAAACAGGTCAAGGGGCGCGCCGTCGTCGTGGCCTGCGGCACGCTCGAAACGACGCGCCTGATGATGCTCTCGACTTCGCCGCGCTTCCCCGAAGGCATCGCCAATTCGAGCGGGCAACTGGGGAAGAACTTCATGGAGCACCTCGACGCGAAGGCCCAGGGGTATTTGACCGATCTCAGTTTCGCGATTCCCTATATCGGCGACGGGATCGGCGGTTCGCACATCGTCATCCCGTGGTTCGGACTCGAAAAGCCGAAGAACACTTACAACTTCGCGCGTGGATTTCACATTGAGCCTTCGGCGCGGCTGGGGATGCGGCCCGACAAGAATCCGAAAAGCTTCACCGGTTTCGGAACAAGCTTCAAGCGTGAGGTGCGGAGTTGGTACGGCACCCGTGTGCGGCTTTCGACGCACGGCGAACAGCTCGCCAGCCCGCAGAAGTATGTTGAATTGGACAAGCAAGTGGTCGACAAGTGGGGCATGCCCGTGCTCAAGATTCATCACCCGTTCGACGACAACGACCGCAACATGTTCAAATTCATGCAGCAGACCTTTGAAGAAATTCTGACCGCCGCGAAGGCCGTAGATGTTACGGTGTCGAAGATGCCGGAAACGGCTGGCGCGTCGATTCATGAAATGGGCACCGCGCACATGGGCGCTGACGCTAAGACATCGGTGCTGAACAAATTCAACCAGGCTTGGGACGTAAAGAATCTATTCGTCACCGACGGTGCGGCGTTCACCTCCGGGTCGCACAAGAACCCGACTCACCACATCATGGCGCTGGCATGGCGCGCCGCCGATTACATGATCGAAGAAATGAGAAAAGGGAATCTGTAAACGGGTTCGGGCGGCATCTATGAGCGGGGCGCGGCGAAGCGAATTATCAAAACTTTGTCGTGCTCCGGCGCATAGTCTCATAATCTTTTCAGTTATCCGGCGTGCCGTCAGCTCCAGGGCGGAACTCGCACATGACGCAACACCCGCTACCATCCCACCCGTCCGATTCTGCTCACGCCATCAATAATCTGAAACGGAAAAACAGTCTGCTGCTCCCAGCGCTTATCAGTATCAGTTTCCTTTTGATTCTCGCCTACGTCGCGCGCACTCACACTTTCGGGACTTATTCAACGGAGACCGATTTTTATCACTTCTACGCACCCGATGCGGAGCGTCTGGCAACCGGGCAATTCCCAGACAATACTTTTCAGGGGCCGGGCTATCCGGCGATGCTGGCTCTGACAGGTAAGCTGACGGGTGACTTGTTCGTAGCAGGCAAGTGGGTGTCGCTGGTATGTGCAGCGGTGGTCGGCTTGTTCACGTTTCTAATTTTCGCACGCGCCTTCGATTACTGGGTCGGCGTCGGTGCGCAGTTGATCGTGCTGGTCAGCAAGCATTTCCCAGAGTTCGGGATGAGCGCGACGACTGATATGTTCTTCCTAATGCTATGCCTTGCCGCGCTGGTCGTCTTCACGACTGAAAGTTTGCCGAAAAGCTGGCGCACAATTCTCACCGCGGTGCTCACAAGCCTCACTTATCTAACACGCTACAACGGTCTGTTTTTGCTGGCAACTTTCGTGTTCGGCATTGTCGCCTTCGACGTCTTCAAGCAAAGCCGGCGCGTGCGCCTCGGCCTCGCGGCGCTTTTCTGTACGGTCTTTCTGGTGGTCAGCGCACCGTGGCTGTACGCCAATTACAGGCGGCACAACTCTCCTATCTACAACACCAACTATTTGAACATCGCCACCGAGTTTTACCCGGAATTGGTTAACGACAATGTCGTTCAGGAAGGAACGCGAAAGCTGGGCGAGGTGTTTCACTCATTCACCGACGTACTCAGTTACGCACCACGCCGGATCGCCAGCCACTACCCCGTGAATCTTTACGAGAGCATTTACAAGAGCGTTACCGATGACCTTGTTAGTCCGTGGGTCGGGTGCTTCGCGCTCATCGGGATTGTGCTTGCCCTCGCCGATTGGCGGTCAACGCCGTTAATTCGGTTGCTGCTATTTTCAGGCGTGCTTTACATGCTCCTGCTTGCGCTGACGCACTGGGAGACGCGCTACTATTTTTACATGCTCCCGCTTTACGCCGGTCTGGCGGTGTACACGGCTTTTAGGCTGCTTGAAATGGCGCGGGCGCGTGGTCTTGCTCGCCAACGCGCGTTCGTGCTGGCCCCGCTAACGTTAGTTTCGGTGATGGTCGCGCATTCATTCACGTCGGCGCGGAATGAGACGGCGCGATTTCTAGCGAGCCACCCGCGCGAGGTCTTAAAGGCGTGTGAATATTTCCGGCAGGCGGACATAAAGGGGGCGATTGTCGTCGCGCGTAAGCCGCACGTGGCATACATCTGTGGGCAGCGTTGGATCTTCTTTCCGCAGGTTAAATCGCTCGATGAGTTGAAGGTCTGGCTGGAAGCTAACCACGTCGATTATCTGACGATCAGTTCCGTCGAAATCACGCGGCGACGTGAATTGGCGATGCTCAAAGACCCGCGCAACGCGCCCCCGTGGCTGAGGGCCGTGTGGGTCAACTCCGACCCGGCTTTCATACTATACCAGCCACGCTTGGATGATACGGTCAAGCCGTAAGTAGAATCAGAGAGTTAACTCCGCGCCAACGGGTCGCACGTCGCCGCGCAAAGATCACTCACGCGGGTTCCCCATCGGCGAGTCCAGCACGTCATGTCGCGTAATGATGCCAGTAATTCGACCGTACTCTTCGACGAGCACAGCCGGGCTTGAGCGTAGTTGCCGCGTCACGTCCGCCGCGCTGTCGTCGACATCGACCACCGGAAAACTCACGTCCATCACATCGCTCACCGGAGATTCAAGTAACTCGCGCTTGTCGAGTGCTCTCGCCAATACACGATTCTCGCGCACCGCTCCGACCGACTTGCCTTCTTCGAGCACCGGGATGTAAGACAACGCCAACTCGTTCATCTTTGCCAGCACATCGGCGACTCGTTCGTGGGGGCTGACACTGACGAGCGTCTTCGGCGAGTTTAGGTTCTTAGTTTCGTTAATCAAACCGGCGGTAATCTTTTGCGGTTCGAGCAAGCGCTTCTCTTTCATCCACTCGTCGGAATGATGTTTCGTCAGATAGTGCTCGCCGGTATCGCACACGATAAAAACGACGACGCCGTTCTCGTCAAGATGACGCGCCGCTCGCAACGCCGCCACGAAGTTGGTTCCGGTCGAGCCACCGCAGAAAATCCCTTCGACTTTGCCCAATTGCCTCGAAGCTTCAAAAGATTCACGGTCGGTGACGTTGATGATTTCGTCGACATATTTAATGTGGACGTTTTCAGGGATGATCTCCTGCCCGATTCCTTCGACAAGGTACGGAGTCGCTGCGACGAGTTGGCCTGTCTCCTTGTAAGTCTTGAAGACGGAGCCGTACGGGTCGGCGCCGATAATCCTGACAGCCGAACTTTTCTCTTTCAAAAATCTTCCTGTTCCGGAGATGCTGCCGCCCGTTCCCAAACCCGCGACGAAGTGTGTAATCCGACCTTCGGTCTGCTCCCACAACTCAGGCCCGGTCGTCCGGTAATGCGCTTCGGGGTTGGCGGGATGGGCGTACTGGTTCGGATAAAAAGAGTTTGGCGTTTCGGCGGCGATGCGCTGGGCAGTTGAAATGTAATGATCAGGCGTGCCGGGTTTCGCCGACGCCGGGGTGACGACGACATCCGCGCCGAGCGCTTTGAGGTAACGCCGCTTTTCCACAGAGGCTTTATCCGTCATCACGAAAATACATCGGTAACCTCTGACAGCGGCGACCAGCGCCAGACCGATGCCGGTGTTGCCGGAAGTCGCCTCCACAATCGTCCCGCCTGGTTTCAGGACTCCCTCGCGTTCAGCGGCGTCAATCATCGCAACCCCAATTCGATCTTTGACCGACGCCCCCGGATTAAGCTGTTCCATTTTTGCGAGCACTGTCGCTTTGATCCCAAATGCCAGTCGATTGATCTTAACTAGTGGGGTACGGCCGATTAGCCCCAGAACATTTTCGTAATATTTCATTTTTCGCCTCGTGACCTAAAGTCTAAGCAACCGTCAGTATACTTACACAACCCGAATCGTTGCGTCATCATCTTAGTCTACATTCTGGCAGGTTCACTAAATCATGCACTATTTCCGTCCTTTGCGGCCTGATTTCGTGTCATATGATGCAGCACCAGGTGGTTCATCAAAATTTGTTGGTATTTATCGCTTGGAGTAATTGGCACTATTATTGCTTAAGCAGTCGATCATGACTACAAACGCCACAGCATTCCCAATTTGGCAGAGTGAGAAGAGTGAAGCCGCTATCGCGGAGAGTAGAAGTGCATTACCGCTCAGCGACTTTGAATTGACTAAGCTCGCGGCCGCAGGCGAGATGGGGGCGTTCGAGGAGTTGTACGCGCGGCACAACCGGCGGGTCTACAGTCTGTGCTTGCGGATGACGGCCAACGCCGCCGAGGCCGAAGACCTCGCCCAAGAGGCCTTCGTGCAGTTGTGGCGCAAGGCGGGCAGTTTTCGCGGCGAGTCGGCGTTTACGACGTGGCTCCATCGGTTGACGGTCAATCAAGTGTTGATGCACTTTCGGCGGAAGGGATCGCGGCTGGAGCGGACGACCGAGGACGGCGAGGTGCCGGCGCAGGCGGTGGTGGGGACCGAGGACCCTGGGAGGATGCCGGTGGTGGATCGGATCGCGTTGGAGCGCGCGGTGGCGGAGTTGCCGCCGGGGTATCGGTCGGTGTTCATCCTGCACGATGTGGAGGGGCACGAGCACGAGGAGGTGGCGCAGTTGTTGGGGTGCTCGGTGGGGACGTCGAAGTCGCAGTTGCACAAAGCGCGGATGAAACTGCGCACCCTTCTCAGGCAACAGAAACCGTCGCTTTAGCTTCCAAAGACGTCGCCGAAGTTTCACTGTCGTAACATCGAAACCGGAACGGCGAACAAGAGCTATAATTTAATTTCCAGTCTCCCCAAGACTAGCTAGTAGTATGTTTAACAAGGAAGAGTTGCGTGCGCCGCCACCGCTATCTTAAACGACATCTTGTAATCCTAATGGGTGATGTTGTCAGGCGCTGACACGCGCGTGGAAACGCGAGAGGTGATACGGAAATGAATTGCGAGAAGTGCCAGGAGTTGGTCAGCGATTTCCTCGACGGCACGTTGGCCATCGAAGATCAGGCGCTGTTCACCCAACATCTCGGAGCTTGTCTGAGTTGCGCCGATGTGCGCGACGAGATGCAGGCAATCGTCGGCGTCGCCCGTGCCGAGCGTGGGCAGCACGCCTCTCCGCCGAACGAGCGCGCGCTGTGGCTGCGCATTCGCAACACCATCGAGGCCGAACTCGACGCCGACCGCCGGGCTGCGCGTGTCTCTGCCGGAGCGCACGAGAGTTTCTGGGCGCGCCTGATGGGTAAGCGCTGGGAGCTATCATTGCCGCAGATGGTGATGGCGGTCGCGGCCACCGTCGTGAGCGTTTCGCTCGTCACCACGCTGGGCGTGCAGAGTTTCAGAGACCGGCAGACGCTTGCGACGGAAGTATCGTCGCGCCAGACCGCCGGCAATCAGCCGCGCGAGATGGTGATGGATAGCTTTTACCGCCGCGGCTTCGTGCGCAAAGTTGACATCGATTATCTGAATCAGCGCGTCGATCAGCGCAAGGCTAATTGGAACCCGCAGATGCGCGCGGCTTTCGACCGCAGCATGGTCGTCATCGACCAGGTGGTGAGTGATTCACTCAGCGAGTTGGAGCACAATCCGCAAGACGAGGTTTCCGAAGAGATGCTGAACGCCGCACTGCGCGACAAGATGAAACTTCTGCAAGAGTTTTCAGAGTATTGATGGAGGGTCTCACCCTTTGCCGTTAACACTTCCCGCCCGCGCCTTCATGCCATCGGAGCGCGGGCGGAATGATGCAAAGCAGCCTTCCATATTAGAAATCCACACTACAGTTTGATGAACACATCACAGCACAATTCTGGCGTCACCAAGACGTGCCGCCGCGCCGCGAAGCCGGCGGGACGGCGACGCTGTCTCATGCTGCTGGCCGCCGCCGCTTTCTCGCTCGTGGTCACCGGCCAGGCCGCCGCGCAGAGGCGCATCACCAAAGAGTATCCGGCGGGCGCTAACGTTCGTCTCCATCTTAAGAACCGCTCCGGCACGATTACCGTCGAGACTTGGAACAGCAACAAGATCAAGGTCACCGCCGATCTGGAATCCCCCGCTGCCCGGTTCACGCCGGAATCGAGCGCCGACGAATTGTTGATTGACCTCGTGCGCGACAACCGCGGCGGCGAAGACGTCGGCGACGTTAATTTCCGCCTGTTGGTGCCGGTCAACTCGACGGTTGACCTTGAGACGTGGCGGGGCAACATCACGGTGCGCGGCGTGCAGGGCACGATGGTCCGCGCGCGTGTCTCGCTGGAAGGCGACATCGAACTGACGGGCATCCGCGCGACGACGGTGATGGCGGAAAGTCTGATGGGTAACATCGTATTCGACGCCGAATTGCTGCGCGGCGGAGTCTATGAACTAAGGTCGATGGAAGGGCAGATCAGCTTGCGCATCGCGGCTGACTCGGGCTTTCGCTTGATCGCGATGGCGCCTAAGACACGCAACATCGACCTCGGCGGCTTCAGGACGATGGGCATCTTTCAGTTCATGAGCGAAAATCGCAAAGTCGTCGGCAAAGTCGGAGACGGCGGGGCGGCGCTCAACACCACCAACCAGCGCGGGTCGATTGCATTGATGCCTCGGTAGACCGGCGCCCAACTTGTAACGTCCGCAGCGGACGCTTCCTTTCATCACGCGGGTTGAAGAAGGGAAGCGTCCGCTTCGTTTTAGTGGAGCGCAAATGTTCGTCATCAATCAAACTCAAAAGATGTTATCCGGCCGTGGCGTCACACGGTCGCGGCGCGCGTTAAACGGCGGGGCGATCTTGTTGCTGGCCGTGTTGCTGCTGCCGCATGCGGTGTGGTCGTCGCCACAGAAAAAGAAGTCGACGCCTGCGCCGCCACCGCCGGCGGCGTCTCCTGCTCTGACGCGGACGACGACGCGGCATGAAGTGCGCCGCTTCGGTTACGGCGGGGCGCTCGTCATCTACGGCGCGCCGCAAGGCTCGATCACCGTCGAAGCGTGGGCGAAGAACGAGATCGACGTGACCGCCGACATCGAACTGCGTGCCAATACTGAAGAGGAGTTGACGCGACTCGCCGCCGTCAACGGATTCGTCTTCGACGCTCAGCCGAACCGCATCGAAATCCTCACGACGGGGACGCACGACCGCAAGTATATGAAGCGCGTCGCGCGGGACTTTCCGAAGCACATGCTCGCGCTGCCGTGGAAGATCGACTATCGCATCCGCGTTCCCGTCGCTATCGAGCTTGAGATTAACGCCGGGCGCGGCGCGCTCAATGTGTCCGGTGTCGAAGGCGCGATCCGCCTCAGCGCTGGCGAAAGTGCGGCGTCGCTCGCGCTGACCGGCGGCGATGTCACGGTGACAATCGAGCGCGGCACCATCGACGCGAATATCGTCGCGCGCAGTTGGCGTGGTCGCGGAGCGGAGATTCGTCTCGCCGGCGGCGACCTAAACGTAACGCTCCCCGCGAACGCGAACGCCGACATCAATGCCGAAGTGCTCCGCACGGGCCGCGTCGAAAACACGCACCACGCGCTCGTTGCGCGCGACGAGAACGCACCCGTCAGCGAACGCTCGCAACACCTGCGCGCCGGGGCGGGCGGCGCGACGCTCAACTTCACCGTCGGCGACGGCACGCTGCGGATCAAGCAGCAGAACGATAAGCAGTGAGCAATGAGCAGTGGACAGTGATCAGATAGTCCACTCATCACCGTGACTTGCGACTTTCGGCTTTGAACCTTAGACTCTTGCGCGCTCGCGTTCTCCTTAAAATTCTCGCGTCTGGAATCACACCATGACTGTTAAATCTGACCGCTGGATTCGACGCGCCGTCGAAGAAGCGCAGTTGATCCAACCCTTTGACGCCCGACTCGTGCGCGAGGTGGGTGGCCGCCGCATCATCTCTGCCGGGGCGTCTTCCTACGGCTACGACATGCGCCTCGCCGACGACGGCTTTCGCGTCTTCTCCCCCGTTCACGGGCGCGAGATCGATCCCAAACGTTTCGACGAAGAGTCGCTTGTCGAGCCGCCGCTACGCACCACCGACGACGGCTCGAAGTATTACCTGATGCCGCCGCACTCCTACGCGCTCGGCGTCTCGGTCGAGACCTTCCGCATGCCCCGCAATGTCACTGGAATTTGCCTTGGAAAATCTTCCTACGCGCGCGCTGGTCTGCTCGTCAACACGACACCGCTCGAAGCCGGCTGGACGGGCCGCCTCGTGATCGAACTCGGCAACCTCGCCAACCTGCCTCTGCGCGTCTACGTCAACGAAGGCATCGGCCAAGTCCTCTTTTTCGAATCCGACGAAGACTGCGACGTATCCTATGAAGATCGCGGCGGCAAGTATCAGGGACAGACGGGGCTGACGTACTCGCGGCTATAGCTGTAAGATTACTGACTGAGATGTTCATGTTTTTCGTCAGGTAATCAAGGAGGCACTAGGATGCAGAACGCGCAAGAGATTTACAATCAGACCATCTCTCTCCTGCCCTCGGAAGAAAAGCTGCAGTTGGCCGCTCTGATCTTGAGTGATTTGGCCGCCGTGAGGCCGGAGGCGAGGGAAAGAGTCTCGGTCGTCGAATTGGTGCGCTCGCTGCCGGCGAGTCGTGGATTCAGAACCTCAGCAGAGGCGGACGAGTATCTGCGTGGGGAGCGTGAGTCGTGGGATCACTGAGCGTCCCAGCCTCGGGCGTCATTTACGTTGATACTGCTCCGTTCATTTACACGGTCGAGCGACACGCGGATTACGAGCAGTTACTGTTGCCGCTCTGGGAGGCGTTAGACGGCGGTGCAATCGAAGTGGTCACGAGTGAGTTAACGCTGCTGGAAACTCTCGTCAAGCCTCTGCGCGACGGCGATCAGGCTCTGGCGGGAGACTATGAGAAGTTGCTTACCGCGACCACCGTCAGGATGCTGCCGGTGACGGCGAGTGTCTTGCGCGATGCCGCACGGATCAGGGCAGCCATCAATCTCAAAACTCCAGACGCGATTCACGCCGCAACAGCTCTGGCCGCCGGGTGCGTCCAGTTCATAACAAACGATGCTGAGTACCGCAAGCACTCTTCGCTGTCCGTCGTCATTCTAAAAGAGGCAGTCTAGCTTGATGTCTCGTGTCATAGCGCGTCTACGTTAACGAAGGCATCGGCCAAGTTCTCTTCTTCGAGTACGACGAAGACTGCGACGTGTCCTACGAAGACAGGGGCGGCAAATATCAAGGGCAGACCGGGCTGATCCACTCACGACTATAGCTGTAAGATTACTGTGACTGGAAGCATCCATTATCCGCTTCGGACAGCAGATGCTTCCAATAGCAAGCGGACACCACATACTCCCATAAGATAGCTACGAAAGTAGCGCCGGGTTCTGCCCGGCGCTACTTTATTTGAAGATAAATCTCTTTTCATAGCTCCTGACGGGAACATCTATCCTGACTCTCTTATTTGCTCCGGCGTGATACCCGCCGAATTGGACGGTAAGCCTTGCCCTTACTCGCAAAATGGGCGCATGCCCGATTCCATTCCGCTAAATGCCGATGACGCTACCTACTCGATAGATAAAGGGCAACTAAGCGACCTGTGTCAGCCCTGTGCTTGGCAGCAGCTTTCAAGCCTTGGTCATTGGCAAGGATACAAATGGCAAAGCTACCCGCAACATTTACTGCCGCTAAGGTTGTTCAAGTGTCGGCAAGGTTTTTGGCTAGTCGTACCGGGGTTACGCGACGATGACGCCGGAAGCCAGGAGAGTCACTGAACCAGAGGCTCGATGATCGCGCCGATTACTCCCAGCCCGATCTCGTACCACAGAAGCCCACGCGCTTGCCTCCAAGCGTTCTTTACCGCTTCGTAATCATCCACATCCTGTGCCGTAATAAGCACTCGATAGAACATCACCGATGCCATGACTACTAGCAGGATAAAAACCGTCATCCATGCTGTGTTCGCAAGCATCTCGAATACTGCCAGCAGAATGGGCAGAAACTGCTTGGTCGCAAAACCCGCCTTAACGTCGAACGGGAAACCGGCGTTGCGTCCCGCATACACGACAGCCGCGGCTCCTAACAACAAGAGGAGCGGGTAAGCGATCCCCCTAAGCCACGCTCTCTTCCTCTGCTCGCCCGTTTGCAGTAGTTGTGGGTTGAGGATGTAGCGCTGCTCCATCATATGACCTACGGACAGAAGAATACGTGACAAGCGCGGTCTGACGGGGTAGCCGTACTGCCTCATTATATCGGGCGTCGCCAAGGCGACATCGCCGCCGAACTCTTCCAGGACTTCCGGTGGAAATCCAGCCTCCACCGAGTAAGTTCGGATAAATCTAAGGCTCTCCTCGACCCACCGCCTAACTTGGGCGCGCTCTTCGCGCAACAGTTTTTCTATTTCCTCGAACAAGATATAAGTTACATACACCAGGTCGCGCGGGAGGCACTCGTCTCCAGATGCCTTTTGCAGACAAGCCTGTCTTAACTTAGGCAGCAGGTCTTCCGCCTGCGTGTGCTTCGCCCACATATATACGACGACGAGGTTCTTGGTGTCGTTAAAGGTCGCATCGGCGTGGTTTTTCAGTTGGGCGTCGATACACCGGGCAAATTGCCGGTAGAGGTCGGCTTCGGCGGGGAGCTTACTTAACCCTAAGGCGACCAACACCGTCGCCAGGAAGTTATCGAACAGACCGCGATCCGGGGAGAAAAACTTCTCGACCAGCGCGCCGAACCTGCCGCTCACATCAGGACAAGTGCGGTGCTGGCACAAGGCGAAGATGGCTAGTCCGAGCGCAGCTAAGTCTCTGTCTGTATAAGAGGACACACT
>JACDEG010000226.1 GCA_013816505.1 Pyrinomonadaceae bacterium
CGCCCGCCTCGAACGCGCCGCGGTTAGCCGCCGCCATGATGCCGGGGCCGCCGCCGGTGATGACCGCGAAGCCAGCTTGCACAAGCAACGCCGCCGTCTCGCGCGCCGCGGCGTATTGCGGGTCGTCGGGCGAGGTGCGCGCCGAGCCGAAGATGGAAACGCCGCGCATCACCGTGGCGAGGTCGTCGAAGCCTTCGACGAATTCACCCATGATGCGGAAGACGCGCCACGTGTCTGTGTGCTTAAACTCGTCCTGTCGCGGCGTCTCAAGCAGTTGCTCGTCCTGCGTCGCCGGACGTGCGATCTGCTCTTCGTTATCTGTTTCATCCATAAAAGGAGTTGGAGTCTGGAGTCTGAAGTCCGGAGTCTGGAGTCTGGAGTCTGGAGTCCAAGACAGTTTTTCCTACTCACGACTCCAGACTTCAGACTCCAGACTTTTTAGAAGGCCATGATGTTGTAGCCGCAATCGACGTGGAGCACTTCGCCGGTGATGGCTGAGGAGAGCGGGCCACACAGAAAGAGGGCCACGTTGCCGACTTCGCGGGCTTCGACGTTACGGCGTAACGGGGCGCGGTCGGCGTGGTGCTTGAGCATTGAGCTGAGGTTGCCGACGCCGCGCGCGGCGAGCGTGTTGATGGGACCGGCGCTGATCGCGTTGACACGGATGTTGTGTTTGCCGAGGTCGGCGGCGAGGTAGCGCGTGCTGGCTTCGAGCGCGGCCTTCGCGACGCCCATCACATTGTAGTTCGGCACCACCTTCTCCGCGCCGTAATAGGTCATCGAGACGATGCTGCCGCCTTCGGTCATCAACGGTGCGGCGGCGCGCGCCAACTCCGCGAGCGAGTAGGCGCTGATGTCGAGCGCAGTCAGGAAGGCTTCGCGCGAAGTGTTGACGTATTCACCTTCGAGCGCCTCGCGCGGTGCGAACGCGAGGCTATGCACGAGAAAGTCGAGCCGCCCGTACTGCACCTTGAAACGCGCAAAAGCCTCGGTCACTTCGTCAGGCTTCACTACGTCGCACTGAACGAGTAGCGTATTCTCGACCCCAGCCGTCAGACCCTCGACATTCTCTCTCAGACGCTCGTTCTGATAAGTGAACGCCACCGTCGCGCCCGCGTCCAACAGGGCCTGCGCCGACGCCCACGCAATCGACCGCTTGTTGGCGACACCGAAGACGATACCGTTTTTGTTTTGCAGCATGTCGTTTGTTCGAAGTTATGCAGCCGCGCTTTGATCTGCGGCGCTCTGGGCTGTGCCTTCCATCAAACGCTTGTACTCGCCGCTGTCAACCCACTTCAAAATTTCTGAAACGCGCCAGATCGGGAAGGGATGTGTCAGCCCGGAAGCGATGATGTCAGCCCAGAAGCGGTCGAGCGCTTTTTCGTCGTAGCCCTTTTGAAAGTCGCGCGCCTGCTGCAGGAACTGATCGTAGTCGACTTTGGAAGCAAACGTGCCGCCGCACAGTTTCATCATCGTGCGCCCGATGACGTCGGCGTCCTGAGTCACCAGCAGCGCCGCGCGGTCGCACGACAACTCGGCGCGCCGTGCCCACGCGAGCAGTGCCGCGCGCATCGTCCCCGACAGCAGTTGCGCGACGAGCGCGGCCACCGGAGCCGCCGTGAGGGCGACGTTCGCTAGCGCTTCGAGCAGGCGCGCCACCGTCAAGTAGAGCACGTGCTCAGCGTGGATGTGTCCGACTTCGTGGGCGATGACGGCGAGAACTTCTTCGTCGGTAAGGCGTTCGAGCAGCGACGAGTGCAGCACAATCACCGGACGCTCGACGCCGCCGGTGAAGGCGTTGACGACCGGGTTCTGTTGTACATACAACTCCGGCATATCGACGCCGAGTGTGGTGCAGGCAACTTGCAGCTTGGCGTGCAAATCCGGACATTGGTGCGGCGTGACGCGCACCGCGCTCGCCATAAAGATGACGTGGATAGCCGACTCGCCCGTGACGGCCAGCAGCTTTTTAACCGCGACATCTATGCCGGGAATCGCGCGTAACGCGGCGAGTGCGCGGCTGTCCAACGGATGGACGTACTCGTGCTTGTCGAGGTCGGCGAATTTTTTGTGCGGCTCGTCTGAGAGAAGCAGACGACAGCGCCCGCATTTTGGCTGTCCGCCATCGGCGCGCGTTTGATTCAATTGACCGCAGTATCGGCAGCGTACCGCCGTCGACCCGTTTTGACCGATGCTAGATTCGAAATCTGCCATGTTCTGTGTGTTTCCTTCAAACAGTGCGAAAGTCGGGCACAGCGTTCCGGGAAGACTGCTCAGAGAAGCGTCAGTGCATCAGGCAAGTATCGGCGATGACGGCGTGCGAGGGCAAGCAAGCAAGCGGTTTCAGATGCGTGTTCCATCCTCTGGTTATTCTCTTTAGAAAATCTAGAAACCCGAAGATTCCCTCAATGTCTAAAGTGGCGCATGCCCGTCAAGACCATCGCCAGCCCGTGTTCGTCGGCGGCGCTAATCACTTCAGGGTCGCGCACCGAACCGCCGGGCTGGATAATCGCGGTGATGCCGTGCCGTGCCGCTTCGTCCACGCCGTCACGGAATGGGAAGAAGGCGTCGGAGGCGAGCACCGAACCGGTGATTGGGAGTTGCGCGCGCATCGCGCCGATACGCACCGAATCGACCCGCGACATCTGGCCCGCGCCGACGCCGACTGTCTGCCCGTCACGCGCGTACACGATGGCGTTCGACTTGGTATGCTTACAAACCGTCCACGCGAACAGCAGAGAGGCCATCTCCTGTTCGGAAGGTGCGCGTGCGCTGACTAATTTAAGTTCGTCGCGCGTCAGTCGATGAGCGTCGCGCGTTTGGACGAGCATTCCGCCGATGATTCGTTTGAAGTCAAGTCCCCCGGCTCGCCGCGCGTCGCCGACGCGGAGGATGCGCAGATTCTTTTTCGCCCTAAACACCTCAACGGCATCCTGGTCATAGTCGGGAGCAACCACCACCTCGGTGAAAATCTCGACGACGGCGCGAGCCGCGGTCGCATCAACCGTTTGATTAAAAGCGACGATTCCGCCGAACGCCGAGACCGGGTCGGTCGCCAGCGCGCGGCGGTAAGCCTCTTCAAGCGACACGCCAAGTCCGACGCCGGACGGGTTCATGTGTTTGATGATCGCGCACGCCGTTCCGTCGAAATCGCACACGAGTTGCCACGCGGCGTCCGAATCGACGTAGTTGTTAAATGACATCTCTTTGCCGGACAGAAGTTCGGCGTGTGCGATTCCGCCACGCTCCGCTTCGCCGTAAAAAGCAGTGGAATAGAGCGCGGCTTTCTGATGCGGGTTCTCGCCGTAACGCAGGTCAGAAACCTTATTCAGAATGAGCTTGAAATGCTTGTGGAGTTGATCGCCCGACGCACCGGCGGCTGCGTCCGTCTCAACTTCATCGTTCGTCTCAGCATCGATCCCACTCATCGCGTCGTCCGGATGCCGCCCGAAACTTTCAGGTGCCGCGGTTCTTCCGAGAAAGCTGAAAACCTTCGCATCGTAATCGCTCGTGTGCTTGAAAGCGCGCCACGCTAACTCGGCCCGCGTCGCGAGGGAGAGCGAGCCGTGTGTGCGATTCATTTCTTCAAGCAGTCGAGGATAGAAAAACGACGACACGACGACGGCCACGTCTCTGAAGTTTTTCGCCGCCGAACGAATCATCGCCGGGCCGCCGATGTCGATCTGCTCAATCGCCTCTTCGAGCGTCACGCCCTTGCGAGCGATGGTCTGCTCGAACGGGTAAAGGTTGATGACGACCATGTCAATCGGCTTGATGCCATGCGCGTCGAGCGCCTTCATGTGATTGGCGTCGTCGCGGACGGCGAGCAGTCCGCCGTGAATGCGCGGGTGCAGAGTCTTGACGCGCCCGTCCAGCATTTCGGGAAAGCCGGTTACTTCCGACACGTCGCGCACCGCGATTCCGGCGTCACGAAGCGTCTTCGCCGTACCGCCCGTGCTCAACAACTCAATGCCGAAACCACTTAGGTCGCGCGCAAATTCCAGCACGCCGGTCTTGTCCGAAACGCTCAGAAGCGCCCGCTGGATCAGCCGGAGTGCCTGCCCGTTTTGCTCATTCATACTTTACGAATCACACCGCTTGGGGAGTTCAAGATAGAGACTGCCGAGAGTAAATCGAGGAAGCAATTTAACACCAAAATCACCGGTCGCGTAATTCGTACCACTCGCGCAGCACGCGCACGCGGAACTTGCTTCTGCGCGGAGATACGAGATTGACCTGAACACGGCGCGACCCTTGATTACGCAACGCTGAATCCAGGTAGTAACCGAGCAGGTATTGGCCCTGCAAGTCGTCAGCGACGGCGCTGAAAATCGGCCCCAGGTCGTATCGAGCATTCGGATCGAGCGATGTCTGAGCGTTACCGACCGTGAAGAATCGCCCGCCGGTCTGCTCGGCGAGTTGGCGGAATCCCTTCGCGGTCGGACGCGCGACGAGTCTTCCATCGCGCGGCGTGTAAAGCGGAAGGTGGATGATGTAGAAAGATACTCCCCGTGCTTCGGCTTCGCCGATGGCGAGCGATGCGGGCACGGTGCTCGCCGTATCAAGACCGTCGCTTATCAAAATCACTATCCGCCGCTCAGTTGGATGACTGGTCTTCGATTCGAAAGAGCGCACCGCCGCGAGCGCCGCGTCGAAGATTGCCGTGCGACGATTCGGTCGCACCGGGATGTCAAAGCCAGCGACCGCCACGAGCGGGTCGTCGGTGAACGGAACGACGAGTTCGGGCCGTTCACGAAAGTGAAAAACGGCGACGCGCGACCTGCTCCCGAAACGCGAAACAAGCGCTCGCGCCGTTTCACTCTGCCGCGCGACGATGTCAACGGCGCTGCCCGAAGCGTCCAGCAGAAAAGTTAGCGCCACCCGCTCAGCGCCAGTCGCGAAGTAGGCCAGCCTCACCGGACGCCCTTCATCGCTGACCGCAAAATCGCCCTCACCGAAACCGGAGACGCGCCGCCCCCGCTCGTCAGCAACCACGACGGGGACGGTCACCAGATCTGTGTTGATTTTAATGACTTCGTCGGACGGAATGATTCCTGAGTCCTGCGCGAATGTGCCAGGCGTCAGTGCCAATGAAAATGATAAAGCGAAGAAGAGTTGAAGAGAGAGAAATATGCCGGAGCGCAAACGGAGTGGCCGGGCGGGAATCACTGCGCGAGAGAAAGTCATGCCGCCGCAAGTCTCAAAAGGCTTAAAACAAAAGCCGACCGAAGAATAGAATGCTCAGAATGACCGCGAGAGTTATGATGATTACTTTTATTAAACTCACACCAGATTCCTCTTACCCGTTAAGGCATTTCGTGGATGCAACAGCGAGGGCTAGCATTCTATCGATGTGAAAAAGGGCTGTCAACGGGCGCTCGACGGCCTGAGCTGACACGTTTTAAGTGGTCGCATTATTGGGAAAGCTTAACGGGAATGTGTTCCAAGCGGCGCGCTGTCTGCGGATGATCATGGCGGCACACGTCATCGTCCTGTTGACCGCAACCGCACACGTCGGTAAATTACTGGTTGGTGGGCAAGTCAATAATCTCTCTGACCAACCGAATCGCTAAACCGACCCGCTTTGATTATAAACGTAGAACCAAACCATCAATCAGCATCACTAATCTTGGCAAAGATAATTCCCACAATGCTATCTACAGTCGGCCAGCGGACGGGAAGCGCGTACGTTTCGGCGACCCTTCTGACATGCGCCGTCTGGGTGCTCTGTGGAGTATTGACGGCGAATGCTCAGACTCATGACGTTCAGATCAGCATCAATTCACAGAACACTTCACGCATCACTATCGAGGGTCGATTGTCAGCGGGGGCGGAGGATTGGTCGTTTCGCAATGTTCATGCCGGCGTGTCGGGACTCGGTGAAAGAATAAGCGGGTTGTCACTCAATGATGATAACGGTGCAAGCGTCGTTGTCAGAAAGCTCACGCCCGGAGAATACAAGTCCGACGCGAAAGCCTTCGGATTCCGTTACGAAATAAAACTCGATCCACCCGCCGCGAACGCTGCCGCGGCCCACGTTTCGTGGCTCTCTGCCAGGTATGGGGTGCTGATGCTCGGAGACCTGTTGCCGGTTCAAAGTTCGACCAGAGCGAGTGTGAAATTAAAGCTGCCTGCGAACTGGGGCGTCTCCTCAACGGAGCAAAAAACGTCTAACAGCGTCTATGAGGTGAGCGATCCTGAACAAGTGCTTTTTTTCGTCGGCGAAAATTTGCGTGAGCGAGGCTTTCGCGACGGTGATTTCAGTTTTCTGTTCGCCACGATAGGTGCGTGGGCTTTTGATGATGGAGACGCGGCGAGCTTGGCGATGAACCTTTTCAGAGAGCACCGCAGGGTGATCGGGAGAAGGCCACGGAAAAACGTATTAACCGTCGTCGCGCCATTTCCGCACCCGGCGGAAAGCTCCGAGTGGAGCGCCGAGACGCGCGGTGCGACCGTCTTTTTATTGGCGGGTCGCGCGCCTTCGAAGAATGTTGCGCTGGCACAATTAAGCACACCGTTAGCACATGAGTTACTTCACTTGTGGGTGCCGAACGACCTCACTTTGAGTGGCGATTATGATTGGTTCTACGAGGGGTTTACGCTATACCAGGCAATGCGCGTCGCGATGAGACTCGGTTATTTGAATTTCCATGATTACTTGAAAGCTCTCGGTCGTGCTTACGACGGTTACTTCGCCGCGGAAGGTCATGGACAATTCTCGTTGGTTGATGCGTCGCGTCGTCGTTGGACGGGGGCGGAGGCGCTGATCTACAACAAAGGGATGCTCGTCGCTTTCCTCTATGACCTGACTTTGAGGCAACAAACGCAGGGAACAAAATCGATGGATGACATCTACCGTAAGTTACTCCGGCACTCTAACCGGGCTGGCGAACGACGGGAAGGGAATTTGGTCGTCATCGAGACTTTAGAGAGCATGCCCGGAATGACTGAGTTCACAACGCGGCACGTCGAAAGTTCTATGAGCATTGATCTGCCAGCATCTGTACAGCCTTTTGGCCTCTTGGCAAACCGTTTCGGGGCGCGGACTCACGTTTCTGTTGCGGAGACGTTGAGCCGCGCACAACGTAGCGTGCTGGCCGGGTTAGGATACAGTGCTCAACCTTGAGGCCCTTCGCGTTAGGTGTGTCTAGCCTTTGAGAGATATAAGCGGATAACGGGGTGTGCCAGGAAGCGGGTCATCCGTCTCTTGGAATTAAAGACGAATCGTATCCAATCAGGCATCAATATTTATTACAGTATTCACAACCTCATGATCTATTGAGAAGCAGTTATGAAACATATAAGCAGGCTGTTACCGACAATTTTTATAACCGCACTGAGCGGTTGCAACACGTTCACCGCGCCAGACGATACAGGCGTGGTGATCGCTCGTCGCGCGCAGGTCCGAAGCTCAACCGCTATAGTGGCTGCGGACTTAAAGGAGGTGGTGCGCGGAGATGTTCTCGAGATTTTAAATTCAACAACGGCCGAGGGGGAGAAGTGGCTGCACGTGCGCACGCGCGACGCCGAAAGCACGGAGGGCTGGATCGAAGAACGCAATGTTCTACTGCAGGATATGCTGGATCGCTCGGTTCAGTTGGCGAAAGAAGATGAAGGTATTCCCGCCCAAGCTTCCGGCCAGCTTCGCGCCAGCACGAATATCAGGCTCTCGCCGGACCGCTCGGTCAGCGACAACATTTTGATGAAGCTCGAGAGCGGGGCTAAGTTTGATATTGTCGGATGGAAGCATGTGCCTATCACAAAGGTATCGGAAGTTACTGAAAGCGACGACGCTCCGAGAGGTGTTGCCCAGCAGCGTAACAAAAAGAGTAAGGAATCCGACGAGCCTAAGGAACTTGGAAGCAGTGAGCTTTGGTACAAGGTGCGCTTACCTAGGTCAATCTCGCCTTCACCTTCAGGATGGGTATACGGCAAACAGGTTGAGTTAACAGTCCCGAGTGACATTATTTTCTACCGCACGGGGCGCGAGTTCGTGGCGTGGCACAGATTGGACGACGTTCCTGACGACACTTTTCGTAACGCCGCTAATGGGAGGGATGCAGCGAAAGAAGCCCACCCAGGCAGTTGGGTTATCTTGGAAAAAGGCAGTGGCGGTGAAGCGGGAAACAAGCGTCCTTCCGAGTTTGATCGGATTTTTGTTCTCGGTTATGACAAGGAAAGGCAGGAACACTATACCGCGTACCGAAGTCCGGACATAGATGGGTACTTGCCGCTTCGAGTAGATGGTATGGATAGCAATAAAACCTTTACCGTTAAAGCACAAGAAGGAGGGGGGGTAATAGATTTGAAGTACCGTGTTCACTTAGATAATAGAGGGTTGCTAAAGGTAGAAGCACCGAGGGATTTATTAAAGAAGAGATAAAGCCCATGTCATTCACTTAGGTGTGCCAGGCGACAATTGTCCGCAGTTTCATTGAAGACGGTTGATCTCTTTTGTCGTTGCGAATTATCAGTTTTCAATAACAGGGATGATGAGACCATCAGTCGAAATTTACGTGGAGCGAACACATCAAAAAAACATTTCATTGGTAGAGGCATGATCTTAAACAAATTCGTCAGCATCATTTGAAGTTTTGAAGCGCAAATGCTTCAACTGCTCATAAATATACAGGCATTCGCCTTGTTGATCTACGCAGAGTGTAACCGGAAATAGTCGGTAACGAATAAAAGAGGCAATGTCTTTGAACCTCTGTAAACTGGAGCTTGCGAAAGACAACCAGTGAGAGGAGGACATTGCCATGACAGAAATTTACACCGAGTTTATTCGACAAGCCAGCCAAGAACTTGCCCAACTGCTGTTGTCGGATTTGCCCGCCGAGCAGTTAGCACAAGTTCATTACAAGGACCAGGAGGCGAAGGCGGTCTTGACAATGGTCGGGCAAGAAGCGATGAGAGCGGTCTTTTCGGCCTTAGCCGAAAGGGTGACAGAGGAAGCTAAAAGCGAAGGCTTCACCGTCGAGCGTCGTCCACGCATCAGAGTCGACTTGTTGTTTGGGGCGATAGAGATTGAGTCACCATATTTGTGGCGCAAAGGCGAAGGCCGACGACCCGTCAAAGAGCGTCTCAAAATTGAACATGCGACGCGGACACCAGCGGTTGAGCGTGCCTTGTCGGATGTTGGCGCGGAAGAATCTTTTGCCCAAGCGGCTGTCAGATTTTCGGAACATTACGGTTTCGAGATCGGCTCAAGCAATCTTGGGCGCGTGGTCGCAGAGGTGGCCGAAGCGGCCGAGAGTTATCTGGCAGAGAAGTTAAAGGCCGCCGAAAGTGAGTCTGAGCAATCGGCGGCAGTGCGTCGCGGGGTTTCAGAGTTATTGGTTGAGTTGGATGGTTGCGAGATTCGCACCGTCAAGTGTGAGACAGTCAGAGACGCGCCGACAA
>JACDEG010000227.1 GCA_013816505.1 Pyrinomonadaceae bacterium
CGCCCGGCCATCTTGTCGCCGACCGACAGCTTGCGCTTCATCGCGATGAAGACTTTCACCATCTTGATGACACCGGGAGAGAGTTCGTCGCCCTGCCGCAGCTTGGCAATCTTCTCTTCGTAAATGTCGGTCAGAATTTTAATCTGACGTTCGGTGCGGTCTTCGTACTCTTTGATCTCGGCACCGACGTTGACCTGCGTCGCGGTCAATTGCACCTTGCGCAGCAGCTTCGGGTCGATCCCGCGGAGCATCTCGCGCGTAATGGCCTGTCCGCGCGGGACGCGCACTTCCTTGTCAACCAATAGATCGGCTGCGAGCTTGCGACCGTCGAAGAGTTCATAGATGCGCTGATCGCGCTGTTCGCGCAGGATGCGAATTTCGTCCTCAAGGTCGCGCCGCAACCGCGCCTCTTCCTCCTCTTCAATCATCATCGAGCGCTGGTCACGCTCCTGACCTTTGCGTGTAAAGACCTGCACATCGACCACCGTGCCGTCGATGCCCGGCGGGCACTGGAGCGAAGCGTCCTTCACGTCTCCGGCCTTTTCGCCGAAGATCGCGCGCAACAACTTCTCTTCCGCCGTCAACTGCGTCTCGCCCTTCGGCGTTACTTTGCCGACGAGGATTGAGCCGGGTTTGACCTGCGCGCCGATGCGGATGATGCCGCTGTCGTCTAAGTCGCGCAGCATATTCTCGCCGACGTTCGGAATGTCGCGCGTAATCTCTTCGGGGCCGAGCTTCGTGTCACGCGCCTCGATCTCCAACTCCTCAATGTGGATTGAGGTGTAGAAGTCGTCCTTGACGAGGTGCTCGGAAACGAGAATCGCGTCCTCGAAGTTATAGCCGCGCCACGGCATGAACGCGACCAGCACGTTGCGCCCGAGCGCGAGTTCGCCCCGGTCCGTGCATGGGCCATCGGCGATGACTTGGCTTTTGTCGACGCGCTCGCCAACCGAGACAATCGGACGCTGGTTGATGCACGTGTTCTGATTCGAGCGCTTGAATTTCGTCAGCGTGTAAATGTCCGCCGTCACTTCGCGCGAGATCGTGCCGTCGACGTTGTGATCGGCCTTGATGATGATGCGCTCGGAATCGACGTAGTCCACCACGCCGTCGCGTCGCGCCGTCACGACCGCGCCGGAGTCCTGCGCCGTCACTCTCTCCATGCCAGTGCCGATGTACGGCGCCTCGGCGCGCAGCAACGGCACCGACTGCCGCTGCATGTTGGAACCCATCAGCGCGCGGTTCGCGTCGTCGTTTTCGAGAAACGGGATGAGCGACGCCGCGACCGAGACGAGTTGCTTCGGCGAGACATCGACGTACTCGATGTCCTCGCGCACCGCGAGAATGAACTCGCCTGCCTTACGCGAAGCGTTACGTTCGTTGATGATGTTTCCCTGCTCATCCAGTTCGATGTTGGCCTGGCCGACGACATGCTTATCCTCTTCCCAGGCCGTCAGGTAAAACGGGTACGGCTCGTAGTCAGCCTTACGGCCACTCGCCGCCACACGCTGGTTGGCTTTATCAAGCTCTTCCTGCGGGACGTGGTCGCCGGGCTTCAGCTTCGTGTCGCCGCCGTTGATGACGCGGACGTGCTCGATGACCCGGCCCGCATCGACCTTACGGTACGGCGACTCGATGAACCCGAACTCATTGATCCGCGCGAAGCACGAGAGCGACGAAATGAGACCAATGTTCGGTCCTTCCGGCGTCTCAATCGGGCAGATGCGCCCGTAGTGCGTCGGATGCACATCGCGCACTTCGAACCCGGCGCGCTCGCGCGAGAGTCCGCCCGGCCCTAAAGCTGACAGCCTCCGCTTGTGCGTGATCTCTGAGAGCGGATTGGTCTGATCCATGAACTGCGAGAGTTGGCTGGAGCCGAAGAACTCGCGTACCGCCGCCGTCACCGGCTTGGCGTTTATCAAGTCGCGCGGCATCGTCGTCTGCATCTCCTGCTGGATCGACATCTTCTCTTTGATCGCGCGCTCCATGCGGACGAGACCGATGCGGAATTGGTTTTCAAGCAGTTCGCCGACCGCGCGGACGCGGCGGTTGCCGAGATGGTCGATGTCGTCTGACAAATACTCGGACGGGTTGCGGCGCATCTTTAACAGGTAAGAAATAACGTCAACGAAGTCCTGCGCTGAAAGAAGCGGGCTGTCAATGCGCTCGCGTTCGGGCCGGCCCATCTTGATGTTGAACTTAAGCCGCCCGACGCGCGACAGATCGAACTTCCGCTCGTCGAAGAACATGCCTTCGAACAGGCGGTAAGCGGTCTGCACGGTCGGCGGGTCGCCGGGGCGCATCTTGCGGTAAATCTCCAGTAGCGCGTCGACCGGCTTGGTAATGACGTCCTTCTTCAAGGTCAGTGCCAGCACCGAGCCGAGGTCGTCGCGTTCAGGAAAGAAAATCTCGAACCGCGCGACGCCCGCTTCGATAATTTCCTGTAGCTTCGCGGGCGTCACTTCCGCGTTGGCTTCAAGTAAGACTTCGCCGGTTTCCATGTTGACCACGTCGCCGAGCGCAAACGCGCCTTCGAACTGCGTGGCGTCGACCTCGACCTCTTTGACATGCGACTTGCGCAATTCTTTGATGGCGGAGGCCGTCACCTTCTTGCCGGCGCGCACGACCGGATCGGCATGGCCTTTAGCCTTCAGGTCCGAATCAACCCTCATCCCGACAAGGCTAGTCGGCCCGTCTTCACCGATTTGCACGAAGACGCGCCCGCCATCAGTGCGCACTTCATCGACAACGTAGAATGCGCGCAGGACGTCTTCATCGGAGAAGCCAGCGTTCTTGATCGCCTCCTCCAACTGCGCATCGGAGTGGAACGACTTCGTGTCAAACCGCGGATCAAGCCAAATGCCCAAAGCACGCAGAAAGATCGACGCCAGAAATTTACGCTTCCGGTCGATGCGAACGTACAGCAGATTCTTCTGGTCGTATTCGAACTCGACCCACGATCCGCGGTACGGAATGACCTTCGCGAGGTAGACGGGCGAGCGCTCGAAGAAGACGCCGGGCGAGCGGTGGAGCTGCGAAACGATGACGCGCTCCGTGCCGTTGATGATGAACGTGCCGTTGGCGGTCATCAGCGGAATCTCGCCGAAGAATACTTCTTCCTCCTTGATGTCGCGGATCGAGCGGGTCTCGGTCTCCGGGTCCTTGTCAAACACGGTCAGGCGAATCTTGACCTTCAGCGGCACGCTGTAAGTCATCCCGCGTTCCTGACACTCCTGCTGGTCGTGCTTGTGCTTGAGTCCGACCGGCTCGCCGCAGTTCGGGCACAATTCCGGGCGCACGGCATTGAAAGTGCCGCATTTATGGCACAGCGTCTCGCCCGGCGTCAGCGGATCAACTTTGATCAGCGCGCCGCACTCTTTACAATTGGCGCGCAGGTAGCGGAGGCCCTCCAGACGACCGCACTTGCATTGCCAGTTGCCGATGTAGAACTCAACGAAATCAAGCTCGGCGGTGCCACGGAAATCAGAAATCGGGAAGACCGAACGAAACACCGCCTGCAGACCCGTCGCCTCACGCTCCTCCGGCAGCAGGTCCATTTGCAGGAAGCGATTGTATGAATCACGCTGAATCTCGATCAGATTCGGGATGCGTGCGGCCGTTTTAATTTTTGAGAAGTCTACGCGTTCGGGCGGACGACTCATCCGGCGACCCATGCCACTCGTACTCGATTGAAGCTGATTTGCAGACATTGGAGATTCCTTCAAAAATGAGTTGCGTTTTCTGGATTTGTAAACATGACCCTCACAGACGGCTCGCGCCCCTTTGGCTTACCCACAAACAGCCAGCCAAAATTCTCAAAGCACTACAGAGACACGAAAACGCGGACAGAGCGCACGGGGCTCCGACCGCTTGGATTAACCTAAAGCAGTTATCTTCTTCAAACTTTTTGTGGGAGTAGCGCCAGCACCTTAATACTCCCTTACTTTAGCCGCACAATCCGGCGACTGTCAAGGCACGAAGAACAACGACCAGCGAGCAGGTTATATCATCGTTGAAAACTAAACGGAGGGAAAGTCATGTGCGCGCCTTCCCCTATCCGTTCACCCGCCGCTGATCACTCGGACGGTCGTCCTACTTGACTTCGACAGTCGCGCCGGCGTCGGCCAATTTCTGGCGGACGGTTTCGGCCTCTTCCTTCGAGACACCCTCTTTGACTGCCTTCGGCGCGGCCTCGACGAGGTCCTTCGCTTCCTTCAGTCCGAGCGCGGTGATTTCGCGGACGACCTTGATAACATTAATTTTGTTGCCGCCAGCGGCCTGCAAAATCACATCAAACTCGGTCTTCTCCTCGACAGGTGCCGCCGCTTCGCTCGCCGCCCCGCCGGACGGCATCGCCACCGCTGCCGCCGCTGCTGACACGCCGAACGTTTCCTCAAGATGCTTAACAAGCTCAGAGGCTTCTAAAAGGGTCATGCCCTTCAAATACTCGACCACATCTTCACGTGTAGCTGCCATGATTGCTATCTATCCTCCTCAAAGGGTTCTGGTGTGCTGTGCCGTTAGTGTTTCGCAGCAGGAGAACCCACGGGACACCACGACGGCTTGTTGCATCCAAACCTCAAGTGGCGTCCGAGCCATGAGGACGATCTGACACATCGTCCTGCTCGTTTTCCGCGTCCGGCTGACTCTGCCTGGAACTTCCAACTCGAAATCCCAGTTAATAAAAAATTACTGTGCGGCTTCGCTGCCGCCCTTCTGCTCGCCGATCTGCCTGATGACCACCGCGAGGTTGCGCGGGACGGCCGAGAGGACCGTCACCAAGCGCTGCGCCTGACAATTAATCAGGAACATCACCTTCGAAATCAATACTTCTTTGGACGGCAGGGTAGCGATTGATTCGACATCTTTGAGCGCCATGACCCGGCCTTCGACGATGCCTGCCTTAAACGTGAACACGTCCGGATTATCTTTCGCGAACTTCGAAATCGCCTTTGACAAATCCACCGGATCGCTGCTGCTCAGCGCAATCGCCGTGACGCCTTTGAAATGTTCCGCCGCTTGCTCAAAGGGGGTCCCGGTGGAGGCCTTGCGCGCGAGCGTGTTCTTGACGACCGTGTAGCGCGCGCCCGCTTCGCGCAGACGGTCGCGCAACTCTTGGTCTTTCGGGACGGTCAGTTTCTTAAAACCGATGAGCATCCCGGAACTCGCTTCCTGAAATTGCTGAGTGAGGGCTTCGAGGTCTTTCTGTTTCTGTTCTCTGGTTTTCATTTTTCGTCGCTCCTCACTCCTATTTTACGTAGGCAGTTTCGTCCAGCAGCACACCTGGACTCATGGTCGCCGCCAGGTTCACCTTTTTGACGTACTTACCTTTTGCGGTCGAAGGTTTCGCCCTGATCACCGCGTCGAGCAAAACTTGCGCATTCTCGCGCAGCTTCTGCTCATCAAACGAGACTTTACCGATGCCGACATGGATGACGCCCGTCTTATCGACCCGGTACTCGACCTTACCCGCCTTCGTTTCGTTGACCGCGGTGCGCACGTCGAATGTCACCGATCCAGTTTTCGGATTCGGCATCAGCCCGCGCGGGCCGAGCACTTTGCCGAGGCCGCCGACCAAACGCATCATGTCGGGGGTAGCGATGACGGCGTCGAAATCGAGCCACCCGCCCTTAATCTTCTCCACCATATCTTCGCCGCCGACAAAATCCGCGCCCGCTTCTTCAGCCTCGCGAATCTTTTCGCCCTGCGCGATGACGAGCACCCGCTTCGACTTGCCGAGTCCGTGCGGCATCAAGACCGTGCCGCGCACGAGTTGGTCGGCCTTACGGGGGTCGACCCCAAGCCACATCGTCAACTCAACTGTCTCATCGAACTTGGCGAAAGCGACCTCTTTCAGTTTCGTCAAACCCTCTTCGAGCGTGTATTTCCGGTTCGGCTCTACCTTTTCCAGAGCCGCGCGAAATTTCTTTCCATGTTTTGCCATCACTTATCCTCCAGAGGTGCAAGCGAGCCGGCGAATTTTAGATTTTGCGATTTCAGATTTGCGATTTTGCAAATCAATTCACGTCATCTACCGCCTCTCCCTCTCCGTCGAACTTTCAGATTTGCAATGCTGCTTCCAAATCGGAAACCGCAAATCTAAAATCACTCAACCGTCAGACCCATGTTGCGCGCCGTACCTTCGATGGTCTTAATCGCGCTCTCCAGGTTCGTCGTGTTTAAGTCCGGCATCTTCAGCCTAGCAATCTCCTCGATCTTGGCGTGAGAGATAGCACCGACCTTTTCGCGGTTCGGTCTGCCGGAACCTTTGGAAACGCCCGCCGCTTTCTTTAAGAGGTCCGCCGCCGGCGGCGTCTTCGTCTCAAAGGTAAAAGATCGGTCGGCATACACGGTAATCACGACCGGAATCTTCAGGTCGGGGTCCATCTGGGCCGTCTTCGCGTTGAAGGCCTTGCAGAACTCCATAATGTTGACGCCGTGCTGGCCGAGTGCCGGGCCAATGGGCGGCGCCGGGTTGGCTTTGCCCGCCGGTACCTGCAACTTGATGTAACTCGTAATTTTCTTAGCCATAATATTAAACGAAGGGTGAAAACTTTGATTCGCAAACCGCTCGCCACTTTTAAGCGACGAACATCATTCGTCTTCCGAAAACGTCACCTTTTCCACGTCCAGGAAGTTCAATTCGACTGGCGTCGAGCGTCCGAAGATCGTTACGACTACCTTCAACGTCGATTTATCCGCGTTAATATCTTCAACTTTGCCGGTGAAGCTGGCGAACGGCCCTGACTTGATGCGTACCGTCTCGCCGGACGTATAACTAAACTTCGGCTTCGGCTTTTCCGCCGCCTCCGTCACGTTATGGACAATCTGATCCACTTCCTGCGGCGTCAGCGGGGTCGGCGTCTGCCCACCGACAAAGCCCGTCACTTTCGGCGTCGATTTAATTATGTGGAAAACGTCGTCCGGGATGTGTCCTCTTTCATCGCACTCGATCTGCACTAGCACGTAACCGGGATAGAACATCCGAGATGATTCGACGCGCTTATTGCCACGCATCTCGACGACTGTCTCAGTCGGCACCAATACTTCCGTAATTTCGTCCTGCACTTCCGTGTCGCGGATACGCGCTTTGAGACTATCGCGGACTTTCTTCTCATGACCTGAATAGGTATGGAGAATAAACCACTGATTCATTGAAAAGCTTCCTCGTTTTGTTCAGATGGCGCTGAACAGCCAGCCGACAAGACGCTCGAGTTGGGTGATTAAGAACGTGAGTCCCCGATCAACGACCAACAGGTAGACGGCGAAAAAGATGACGGCGATGATCGTAATAATCGTCGTGTTTCTAACCTCAAGGGCCGTCGGCCACGCCACACGTTTCATCTCGGCGCGAACGTCGTGCAAAAACAGTCCGGCGCGTTCAAGCAGCCCGGCGCGCGGACCGCTCACACCGCGCTCACGCCGCGCCGCACTTCCTTCCTGTCCTTCGCCAAAACGTGCCGCCCGCGGCGCCGCCGAACCCGCGGGGGCGTCCGACGAACTCGTGCGCGCAGAAGTCGGCCCCGACCCGACCACCGGATCGTCGTTGCTGCCCGTCATCTTGTCGTCCTCTTTCTTCAACACCCGCCTTCTTCCTTCCGGCTTCTCTTCCGGTCAGTCAATGGAGGCAACGTTCTTCCGAGTTGCCTGCCACGGTTACGGCGCGGACTCAAACAAAAGTTTCAGATCGTTTCTGAAACAAGCGCCATCGCCGCCATTCATCAAAGAGGCGGTAAATAGAGTAACAACTTTCGACAAGGGCGCGTCCACCGCACTTTACCGCATCCTTCAACTGCACAAACTTTCTTAAAGCTTTCGAACTCCCGCTCTATACAATCTTGTGGGGTTCAGGGGTACCAGGATTTGAACCCGGACTTTCGGTTTTGGAGACCGACGTGCTAACCATTGACACTATACCCCTAAAATCAGGAGTAAGCCGATGACAGGCGCCAGGTATTCGAGCCAAAAAGCAATACCTATCGCCTAAACGCTTCATCACTTAGTTTCTTTGTGCGGCTTGTGTTGACGGCAGCGGCGGCAGAACTTTTGGAATTCGAGCCGCTCCGGAGTCGTTTTTTTATTTTTCGTCGTCGCGTAATTGCGGCTTTTGCATATCGTGCATTGCAGCACAATGTTATCGCGTGCCATAGAAACCACCTCACCTATTATGAATAAACTCGAACAATTTCCCGACCATGAAGTCAATCTATTCGACGATTTCGGAGATGGTCCCGGCGCCCACCGTCCGCCCACCCTCCCGGATCGCAAACCGTAACCCCTTCTCCATCGCAATCGGCGTGATCAACTCCACCTCCATCGCCACGTTGTCACCTGGCATCACCATCTCCACCCCCTCCGGCAACGCCGCCACGCCCGTCACGTCCGTCGTCCGAAAGTAAAACTGTGGCCGATACCCCGTGAAAAATGGCGTGTGCCGCCCGCCCTCCTCCTTCGTCAAGATGTACGCCTCCGCCTTGAACTTCGTGTGCGGCGTGATCGATCCCGGCTTCGCGATCACCTGCCCGCGTTCGATGTCCTTGCGCTCCACGCCCCGCAGCAATAACCCCACGTTATCGCCCGCCACCCCCTCGTCCAACAACTTCTTGAACATCTCCACGCCCGTCACCACCGTGTTGCGGGTGTCTCGGATCCCGATGATCTCCACCGTCTCGTTGACCTTCACTCGCCCTCGCTCCACCCTTCCGGTCGCCACCGTCCCCCGCCCCTGGATCGTGAAGATGTCCTCCACCGGCATCAAAAACGGCTTCTCCACATCGCGCGCCGGCGTCGGAATAAACGTATCCACCGCCGCCATCAACTCATCAACCGTCTGTTCCCACTTCGCCTCGCCGTTTAACGCCCCCAACGCCGACCCGCGCACCACCGGCGTCTCATCGCCCGGAAACTCGTACGCCGACAACAACTCCCTCACTTCCAACTCCACCAACTCCAGCAACTCCTCGTCGTCGACCGCATCCACCTTGTTCATGAACACCACCATCGACGGCACGCCCACCTGCCGCGCCAACAAAATGTGCTCCCGCGTCTGCGGCATCGGCCCGTCGGTCGCCGCCACCACCAAAATCGCCCCGTCCATCTGCGCCGCGCCCGTGATCATGTTCTTGACATAGTCGGCATGCCCCGGACAATCGACGTGCGCGTAGTGCCGATTCGCCGTTTCGTACTCGACGTGGGCGGTCGCAATCGTGATCCCGCGCGCCTTCTCCTCCGGCGCGTTGTCAATCGAGTCAAAGGCTCTGACGGTGATCTTCGGGTTGTGTTTGGCTAAGACCTTGGTGATGGCGGCCGTCAACGTCGTCTTGCCGTGATCGACATGGCCAATCGTCCCGATGTTGACGTGCGGCTTCGACCGGTCAAACTTTTCCTTGCTCAT
>JACDEG010000690.1 GCA_013816505.1 Pyrinomonadaceae bacterium
GGATGCGCGTGTGGCGGGAGGGCACGGAGATTCGCCTCATCTCGGTTGATAACGGCGCGTCGCCCACGCGGATCGCCAGCATTCTTCCGACCGCCGCCGCGATGATCGCCAGCGACAACGAAGAGTTGGCGGCGAAAGCGCGCCAGATGATCGAGTGGGCGAAGGAAGAGTTGCGCGCCATCGGCTTGAACGTCTCGGCTGAGATCATCAAGGGCGAGCCTGTCCGCGTCCTTGTCGAAGAAGCAAGGAAGTGGGAGGCGGACGCAATCTTCGTCGGCGCGCGGGGTTTTAGCGGCACGCTTGAAAGATGGCGTTTGGGCAGCGTGTCAACCGGACTGGTGACAAACGCGCCTTGCTCGGTCGAGGTCGTGCGCGCGACGGAAGAGATGTCGTGAGCGCCTTGCTCGTCGCTTGGTCTCCTATCACGGCTTGCGCCGCGTCTCGTGCGCGACGACAAATTGGCGGGCATCATCAGCCGCTCCGACATTATCAATCTTCTTACCTGAAAAGTGACTGAATGAACATCGCCATCGCCGTCATGTCCGGGTTTGCGATGGCTTCCGCCGCGCCTTTGCTTCACCGGTTTCTTCGACGATTCGCGCGCGGCGGCACGGTGGCGGGGTGGCTCGTTGCCCTGCTGCCTCTCGCACTCACCGCTTATTTCGCCAGCTACACAAGCGCGATTGCGCGCGGCGAGACGTTCGTCGTCTCATATACGTGGGCGTCGGGCTTGGGCGTCAACTTATCTTTTTATGTTGACGGGTTGAGCTTGCTCTTTGCTTTGTTGATTAGCGGCATCGGCGCGTTGATTGTGATCTACGCGGGCAGCTACCTTGCGGGACATGAACATCTCGGACGATTTTACACGTACCTCTTGATGTTCATGGCTTCGATGCTGGGGCTGGCGCTCGCCGGAAACATCATCACGCTGTATGTGTTTTGGGAGCTGACGAGCATCAGTTCGTATCTTCTGATTGGCTTCGAGCATAAGAAAGAGACGGCACGACGTGCGGCTTTGCAAGCCTTGCTGGTGACGGGCGCGGGGGGCTTGGCGCTCTTGGGCGGACTCGTTCTGCTCGGACAAGCCGCCGGGAGTTTTGAGTTGCCCGCGTTGCTGGCTTCGGGAGACGCAATTCGCTCGCACGCGCTCTACGTGCCGATTCTACTTTTAGTTCTGTTGGGAGCGTTCACCAAGTCGGCGCAGTTTCCTTTTCACTTCTGGCTGCCGGGCGCGATGGAAGCTCCGACGCCCGTGAGCGCCTATCTGCATTCGGCGACGATGGTCAAGGCGGGCGTCTTTCTCTTGGCGCGGTTCTTTCCCGTACTCGGCGGCACAAATGAGTGGCTTTACATCGTGACGACCGTCGGCGCCGTGACGATGCTGGTGGGCGGCATTCTCGCGCTCTACCAGACGGATTTGAAGTTGGTTCTCGCCTATTCGACGGTCAGCGCGCTCGGCACGCTCGTCGCGCTGCTGGGCTTGGGGACGACGCAGGCGATCACGGCGGCAATTGTTTTTCTGCTGGCGCACGCTTTATACAAGGGCGCGCTCTTTATGATCACGGGCGCGGTGGATCACGAGACGGGGACGCGCGATGTTGAACGACTCGGAGGGTTGCGGCGCGCGATGCCGATTACGGCGGGCGTCGCGGTTCTGGCAGCAGTTTCGCTAGCGGGGTTCGGTCCCGTTCTGAGCTTTATCGGCAAAGAATTGCTGCTCGAAGCCGTGTTGCAGGTTGAAGCGTTTCGCGCGCTGCTTGTCGCCGTCGCGGTGCTGTCGGGCGCGCTCTTCGTCGCGGTCGCTAGTATCGTGAGCATTCGACCTTTCTTCGGCGCGCACGTGGCAACGCCTAAGGAAGCGCACGAAGCGCCGCGCAGCTTATGGATGGGACCCGCGTTACTCGCGCTGTTGGGAGTGGTGATCGGCATCGCGCCGGGCACGGTCGGAAGCGGGATCGTTGCGCCGTCTGTTGCGTCAGTGTTGGGACGGATTGAGCCTGTGAAGTTGGGGCTGTGGCACGGGTTCAATCCGGCTCTCGCTTTAAGCGTTGTGTCTGTTGTCATCGGTTTCGTCATCTATCGCGGCTGGGTCGCGCTTCGCACGCACACAACTTCTCTGACGGAAAAGATTTTCGTGTGGGGTCCGGCGCGCTGGTACGGAGTTATTCTCGACGGCGTTTTCGCTCTCGCTCAACGGCAAACTCGTCTGCTTCAGAACGGATATTTACGCGTCTACGTGCTCATCGTCATCGCCTCGACAATCGGGCTGGTAGGTTACACGTTCGTCGTCGGCGGCGGCTTGAACGCGAACTTCGTGTGGACTGAGCTGCGCTTTTACGAAGCGGGCATTGCAATCATCATTCTGCTCGCAGCCATTGCCGCCGTGCGCTCACGAAGTCGTTTGGGCGCGGTCGCCAGCTTAGGCGTCGTCGGTTTCGGCGTCGCGTTGATCTTCATTCTGTACGGCGCGCCCGATCTGGCGTTGACGCAATTTTTGATCGAGACGCTGACGGTGATCTTGCTCGTGCTGGTCTTTTATCACCTGCCGCGCTTCGCCATATTTTCGAGCAAGCGGGCGCGCGTGCGTGATCTGGCGATTGCGCTCTCGGCGGGCGCGTTGATGACGATGCTTGTGCTGGTGGCAAATAGCGTGCGCTTCGCTCCGCCGATCTCGGACTACTTCGCCGAGCGTAGTTTGCCGGACGCGCACGGGCGCAACATCGTCAACGTGATTCTAGTGGATTTTCGCGGCTTGGATACGCTCGGCGAGATTACGGTGCTGGCGGTCGCCGCGTTCGGCGTCTATGCGCTCTTGAAGCTGCGCCCGCAGAAGAAGGAGGGCAAGTAACAGATGGGTTCGTTGATTCTCTCGACCACCGCGCGTTTTTTGATGCCGCTC
>JACDEG010000228.1 GCA_013816505.1 Pyrinomonadaceae bacterium
CCTCTATGATCTTACCAATCTGCATACTTCTCTCCGTTCAGCGCCGTGCCCTGGGATTTCGAGCGCACATCGAAAACGTTTTCGCTACCCCACCCGCTCGCGTCCGCCGCGTCATAGGACGAACGTAAATCCCACTCCGCGCGGCTCGTCATCGGGTCGACCGGGACGGCGCGTAGGTATTTTTTCTTCCTCACCGCGGTGAGCTTGTTGTCGGTCGCGTTACCATCCAGCGGATTAGTGTTGAGGACGGCTATCCCGCCACGCGGAACGACGCTGACGCCCTCGACGAGCGTCTCCAATGTCGGCGGGTAATGGTCCGGGTTCTCGACGCCGAAGATGGTGCAATCACCAATCACGACTTTGCTGCGCGGGTCGGGCGGCGGCGGCGCACCGGGTATTTGCTGGCCCGGCGGCAGCGTCCCGCCTGCAACACCGGACTGCTGCTGCTGCGCCCCGCTTGGTAGACCGGACGGCGAGAGTCCGGTGCATTGCATCCCGACCGTGTCGCGGCGGAACTCCTTGATCGCATCGCGCATCTCGCGCAGAGACTCGTGCAGTTGATACTCTCGCGAGCGCTTGACGGAATTCCTGACGAGCGGCAGCACACCGACCGTCAGAATACTTAAGACCGTGAGGGCGACCATCAATTCGATGAGCGTAAACCCGCCGCAAGGGTTTTTCAGAGATAAGCAAAGGGCGAGCGAGGAACGCCCGCGCGCTCCCCGCCCATCAACTTTAATGTCCGCCCTTTTCGCCATCTCTTTAGCTTCTCGCTTCCCGCCCTGACACTAATGGTGTCAGTTTACTTTGACCTTGCTCTGCACGACCTGCGTCCGCATGTTGCGCCCGTCGGTGGCGATGAGATGCACCTTGTCGGCGTCGAAGCTAATCGCGCTTTCGCCGGACGCGACAGCCTCGATTTCAATCAGCAGCAGCACGCCTTCGCCGGACAGCGGCGGCCCGCCGACCGCCGGCGCGAGCGAAACGACCAGCACACCTTTCGGGTCAATCGATTTCGTGATGGTCGGCGCGCCGGTCTGTTTAGTAAACATCGCGCCCTTCATAACGGAACGCACCGCGACGACGCGCGGGTCGAAGCGCAGCGTCGCTGTCGCGAGTCCGAGCGGCGCGTCCGTCTTCAACAGCACCATCAACCGACGCTTGTCGCCGGCGCGCATCTCCTGACCTTCGGGCACCAGGCGCAGTTCCGCCGCGCTCGTCGCCGGCTCGGCATCG
This sequence comes from Pyrinomonadaceae bacterium, assembly GCA_013816505.1. Lineage (GTDB taxonomy): Bacteria > Acidobacteriota > Blastocatellia > Pyrinomonadales > Pyrinomonadaceae > JACDEG01. The sequence goes on from JACDEG010000228.1 coordinate 1,237, forward strand.
ATCTTCGCGGTCGGCAAAGAAGTTGGCGGAGAAGCCGCCGGTAAACCGATTGGCGCGGAAGTGTCGAACGCCATTCGTGGCTGCGGCAGAGACGTGGCGTTCACGTTCAACACCGCCGGCAGAGACGTGTTTGAGGTTGACGACGCGCCGTTCCCGTCGCCGGGAGTGACGTTGCCGCTGAGGGCCTTTGGCGCGGGCACGAAGGCGGGCAACGGCTCTGCGGCGGGCAACTGAATGGAGACGTTGGTCGGGAGTTTGCGCGCGGCGGCGAGTTGATCTTCACGATCCGCGTCGCGCACCAACGCTTCGAGCGTCTCGGTGGCGGGCGACTGCATCGACCCGGTCTTGCGCAACTCTTCGTCGCTCGGCGTGATGTTCGGCGCCCGCAGCACGCGCGGCGTGACAGTGATGACGATGTCTGACTGTTGATTGTCCCGGCGCGGCGTCGTGAATAGGCGCCCGATGATCGGCACTAGACCGAGAATCGGTATCCCGTCGCGCCCGCTCAACTGTTTGTCCTGCGCGATGCTGGCAAGCATCATCGTCCGGTTGTTCTGGACGCGGGCCTTCCCTTTGATAGCGCGCTTGCTGATGATCGGCGTCAGGTTCGAAGCCCCGGCCGTACCCTCCACCTCCGTCGACTTAATGTCCATGTCAATCTGCACATCAAGGTTAGGAAAGACCTGCGGCTGAAATGAAAGTTCCAAACCGGTCTGCTCATACTGAATGATGGGCGCGCCGTACCCGCCGAACACTCCGGGGTTAAAACCGCCGCTCGGTTGCTGCGGGTTCGTGCCGGTGCCGCCGCCGTATGGGTTGACGGTGGCGCCCGTCTGGATGGGGACGCTGCGCCCGACGCTGGTGGTCGACTTCTCGCCGTCGAACGCATGAAGCTGAGTCGAAGAGAGCAGGCGCGTGTTCGTCTTGCTCTGCAATGCGGAGAGAACGAACGGCGGAATCAGGAAGGCCGCGCCGAGTGCGGTGGGGGCGGCGCCGATCAGGGCTTGCTGGGCGACCTGCCGACTGCCGCCGGCGCCGATAGCGAACGCGCTCGTCCCGCCGAGGTTGCCAAGCTGGGTGCTGTTCCCGAGTTGCCCGCCGAGTCGCTCCAGATCGCTGCGCGACACTTCGTAAATCGCCACGTCCATCACGACTTCGGCGCGCTCTTTGTCGATGCCCTTCAGTAATTCGCCGATGATGCGGATCGTCTCCGGCGTGTCGCGGATCGTGATGCTGTTAGTCTGCGGGTTGATGTAGATCGCCGCCGGCGTGCGCCCCTGTCCGGCTGGCAGCGTCTGCTGCACCAGGTTACGCGCTTCTTCGGGCTTGATGTTGTAGAGGTAGAACGTGCGCAGCACCAGTTCCTGATACTGCTGGCGCTTGGCCTGGTCGGCGACCAGGATCGTGCGGCGGTCAAGCTTCTGGAAAAAGATTCCCTGTGACTTGAAGACGTAATCGAGCGCCCGCGCCGTGGTGGTGTTCCGCAGTTTGAGGTTAACTTTGCGTTTCCCGACTTGGGTGAAGTCCTTGTCGAAGACGACGTTCAAGTCAAGCTCTTCGGCCAGCTTGGCGATCAGCGGTTCGAGTTCATCGTTGATGTTGATGATACGCAGTTGCTCGGCGCGGATCGGCAACGTGTCGTCCGGCGGCAGAGCCGAAGTGCGCCCGGCAGCGATTCTGCTACCCGTGGCGGAGGTCGGCGCAATCGTCGCCCGCGCGCCGCCGCGCGAGGTCACGGCGTCCGGCTCAGGGATGCCTTCCTTCTCCCGCTGCAAGCGCAGCATCCGCTCCATCTCGGCAAGCGCCAATTCATTCACCTGATCATAGCCGTAGGCTTGGCGATAGGCGTTGTACGCGCCGGTGAAGTCGCCCTGCTCGGCGAGCGCACGCCCCTTCTGCATGAAGGTCTGCGAGGCGTTGAAGAGCGAGCGGCGATAGTGCAGTTGATACTCCACGTCCGACGGCAGCGCGGCGACGGCAAGCGCGAACTCCTGCGCGGCCTTGTCCCACTGCTGCGCCGCTTCGTGCTCCATGCCGCGCTTAAAGTTCTTCTCGCCCTTTTTTTTGGCGAGCACCGTGATCGGCGCAGCCAATAGGCAGACCGCCATCACCAAAGCAATCAACGAACGCATAAGGACAAATGGTCTCATTATCGAATACTCCAATCAATCCCCGCTTGAAGTCTCCGGGGCAATTCAGTGTTTCGTATCTAAACTTAGCGAGTCGGGCAAAACGTGTGTCGTTCGAGTTTGCAATCGAGCGCGTGAGCGGGGAGGCCGCGCATGACGCCGTAGAAGTCACACGCGGGTTTCAAGTATCGTTTGACAAGGGGGCCGTCCGCAAGTCCGGCGGACAATTTCGCGAATCTACTATCATCCTTCGGCCCGCCCACTTACACGCCGCGCCGCTTCGGGCGGTTCCTGAAAGGCCGGCCGGCGCAAATTCAGCCAACCGCGACGCGACGCCCGCCTGAACGCCTACGTCACGACGGCAAGGGGTTTCTGCTGATCGATCTCTTCAACGAACGTCACGCGGTTGATTTCATGCAGCGTCGAGGTGCCGGCGAAGACTTTCTTGAGCGCCGATTCGCGCAGCGAGGTGAGACCCTCGGCCCGCGCCAGGCGGCGCACTTCCGAGCCGGGCCGCCGGTCGATAATCATTTCGCGGATGCTGTCCGACAAATCGAGCAGTTCGTGAATCGCTGTGCGCCCGCGATAACCCGTGTGGTTGCAGGCGTCGCAGCCGACGCTGGTATAAAAGATGCGGTCGTGGTGCTCCGACACCCTCAGTCCCGATTCGGCCAACTCATTCTCACTCGGGCGGTACAGGCGGCGGCAGACGGTACACAGCATGCGCACCAGGCGTTGCGCCAGCACGCAGTTCAGCGACGAAACGAAGTTGTACGGCTCGACGCCCATGTTGAGGAAGCGCCCGATCACGTCGATGACATTGTTGGCATGCACGGTGGTAAATACGAGGTGGCCGGTCAGCGCGGATTGGATGGCAATCTGCGCCGTCTCGTTATCGCGGATTTCGCCGACCATGATCTTGTCCGGGTCGTGGCGCAGGATCGAGCGCAGGCCACGCGCGAACGTCAGACCCTTCTTCTCGTTGACGGGAATCTGCGTGATGCCGTGCAACTGGTACTCGACCGGGTCTTCAATCGTGATGATCTTGTCTTCTTCGTTCCTGATCTCGTTGAGCGCGGCGTAGAGCGTCGTCGTTTTGCCTGAGCCGGTCGGCCCCGTCACCAGTACCATGCCGTACGGCTCGGCGATGTAGCGGCGGAACTTCCGCAGGTCGTCTTCGGCAAACCCGACCACGTTCAGATCGAGGTTGCGAAACTCTTCGTTAATCTGCTCTTTATCGAGGATGCGGATCACCGCGTCTTCGCCATGCACGGTCGGCATGATCGAGACGCGGAAATCGACGTTGCGCCCCCTGTAACGCACGCGGAAGCGTCCGTCCTGCGGCACTCGCCGCTCAGCAATGTCGAGTTCCGACATGACCTTAATGCGCGAGATCAGCGTCTGGTGGTACGCCAAATCAATCGGGTCGACCTTCGCGTAGAGCGCGCCGTCGATGCGGTACTTGACCTGCACCTCGGTGTCGCGCGTTTCGATGTGGATGTCGGAGGCGCGCGACTCCATCGCGTTGTAGACGATGGTGTCGACAAGCTTGATGATCGGTGACATCTCAGAGTCGGTCGCGAGGCGGTCGAGGTCCAAGACCTCTTCGCCGTGCTCGGTCTCTTTGACAAGCGAGATGCGGAAGTTCGAGGTCGCCTCCTGCAGCACGCGCTGGGTCGCGTCGCCTTTCTTGAGCACAACATCGATGGCGCCGGCGGTCGCGACCGACGGGACGAGCTGTGCGCGCAACGCACCCGCCAACTCATCGAGGACTTCGAGGTTGGTCGGGTCGGCCATCGCGATGTGCAGCCGGCGCCCATCGCGGCGCAGTGGCACAAACAGGTGGCGCAACATCAGGTCGACCGGCAGTTCAGCGAGCAACGCGTAATCAATCGGCGACTCGCCGTCAGGCGGCAGCAGATCGACGTACGGCAAGCGATAGCGCTTGGCGAGCAGGTGTGCGGCACGGACTTCCGGCGGCTGCTCGGCCTCCGGTACCGGCATTAACGCTCCGCCGCTGCGGGCGCGCCCCACCATCGTCGCCGACCCGTCATCGACGCTCTCGCTCAGGATGTCCGTTAATTCTTCCGTGGTTTGGCTCATGTAAAGAAGTTTTCGGGTGATGCCGTTTCAGTGAGGCCAGGGAGGCTCGGCAATTCGGGTCAGCGCCCCGTGACGTTGGAGATAGATTGAATGATCGGGAGGTAGATGGCCAGCAGGATCGTCACCACGACGCCGCCCATGACCAGCAGGATAGCAGGTTCGAGAACGGTAGTGAATTGTTCGAGCCGCACTTCTGCCTCGGCGTCGTAAAATGAAGCCACCTCTTCGAGCATCTCGCGCAAACTCCCCGAACGCTCGCCGACACCGATCATATCAAGCGCGAGTTCAGGAATCCAACCGGCGGACTCTAAACTTTCTGTGAACGACCGTCCCTCGCGGATCATCGGCAGGATCGCCGAGCTGCGGGCGCGCAACTCGCGGTTGGTGATCGACTCAGCCGCAATTTCCCACGACTCGACCAGCGTGATGCCGCCCGCCAGCAGCGTCGCCAGGCTTCGGGTAATCTGCGCTACCGCCAACTGCTTCAGCAACGCGCTGATGATCGGCAGTTTCAGCAGAAAGCGGTCGATGTTCAGTTTTCCGCTTGCTGTCCGCGACCAGAATCCGAATGCTACCGCGCTGCCGATCAAAAGCGGCGCGAGCCAATAAATGTTTTGCGACACGAAGCTGGAAAGCCCGACGACCATTACCGTCACGGTCGGCAGACCCTTGCCGAAACCCTCGAACAGCCTCGACATGCGCGGCACGACGTATACGGTCAGGAACGTCACCATCCCCGCCGACGCCAGCAGCAGGAACAGCGGGTAGGCCAGCGCGCCGCGGACTTTGCGCCGGACCTCGACGCCGCGCCGCATGTAGACGACGTAGCGATTAAGCACTTCGTCGAGCGCGCCGGAACGTTCGCCCGCCAGAATCGACGCAGTGTAGATGCGCGGGAAGATCGCGCCCTGCTCGGCGAACGCGGCGGAGAGCGCGACGCCGCTGCGAATCTTCGTCTCGACATCGGCAAGCACCGCTCGCAACCGCGCACTCGCCGCGCGGCGACGCAGCATCGCCACCGACTGCAAGATCGGAATTCCGGCACGGAGCAGCGCCGCTAGTTGCTGGTTGAAGAGCATAAAGTCGCCCGCCTTGACGCGCGCGTTCGTACCGGCCTTGCCGCCGCGCGTGAACGCGGCGATGCCCGCCCGCTTCGGTGGCACGATGGAGAAGATGCGGAACCCTTCTTTCTCCAGACGTGCCCGCGCCTCCTGCACGCCGACCGCTTCGACATTGCGTGTGACGACCTCGCCCGCAGGCGTTCCCATTCGACAGATAAACTCAGCCATGATCGCTACAACGACTCCGTTCGCATTGAAATTTTCAATCTATTGGTTATATCAACTGAATTGATGATTAAGTACTGAGGGCATGTTAATTCAATGTCAGAGCAGGCCACGAGTATATCACGCGCCCGCGCCGACGGTCAGGATGTGTCGACGCCTGCTTTCCGACATCGGTCTACACGCCTCGGCGGGCGTAAAGTTCCACATCGGGATGGCGGGTCGGCAAAGCAGTCGTTGGGTCCTGATTTCAAACTTTAGATTTACGACTTTGAAGTTTGACCCTTCCGTGACGATGTTCCTTGCGCGGACGTTGACCGTGGCCTACAATGCCCTCCACACAGAGGTCTCCCCATCCACCGTTTTTTGAGTCGCAACCGCCAGCACCTCAGCCGAGCGAAAAGCTCCGCCTCATACGCCGAAGTGTGTCGGGTGGATTCCGAAAAAGCTTACACTCTGTTTGAAGTCGAGCGGAGTTTCGCTAGTCAAGTCTGGAGGGTTTATGAGAGCACAGCGCCCGCAAGCGTTCGTCAAGATCGCGCTTGTCTCTTTTGCTTTCGTCGCTAATTTTGTCGCGCCTGCCTTTACCCCTGTGAGTTTCGCGCAGCAATCACCGACCAAGCAGCAGGAACTGTCTGCCCCCAACACCACGCCTTCGCCGACCAACCGGCCCGTTGCTCCCCGCGCGTCCGGTGAGACCGAAGACCGACCCGTCATCATCAACACCGACTTAATTACGCTGACAGTGACCGTCACGGACATGTACGGACGATTCGTCACCGGCCTCAACAAGAACGCCTTCACCGTCCTCGACGAAAAAGAGCAACAGGAAATCAGCTTCTTTAGCGACGAAGACGCGCCCGTCAGCCTCGGCGTCATCTTTGATGTCTCCGGCTCGATGAACGGCGAGAAGATACAACGCTCCCGACAGGCATTGATGCGCTTCATCGATACCAGCCACACCAGCGACGAGTATTTCTTGATCGGCTTCAACTCGCGCGCCCAACTGCTGCTCGACCGCACGCGCAACAGCGACGCACTGATGGACAAGTTGACGTTCGTGAGCACCAAGGGGCAGACCGCGCTCTACGACGCCTGCTACCTCGGCGTCGAGAAGGTCACGCGCGGCACGCACCCGAAGCGGGCGGTGCTGCTCATCAGCGACGGGCAGGACAACAGCTCGCGCTACACCTTTGGCGAGTTGCGTCGCTTGTTGAAAGAGTCCGACGTCATTATTTACGCCGTCGGCATTCTCGGCGGGCACGACGATTCCAGTTCGCTCGGCATTGGCGGTCGCTCGATTCTCGAAGAGTTGGCGGGCGTCTCCGGCGGCAAGGCATTCTTTCCTTCGACGAGCGCCGAAATGAACGACACTTTCGAACGCATCGCGCTGGAACTAAGGAACCAGTATTCGATTGGCTACCGACCGGGGAACTTTACGCCGAACGGCAAGTGGCGGAAGCTCAAGGTCAAGGTTCAGCCGCCGCGCGGACTGCCGCGTCTCTTTGTGCGCAGCAAAGAGGGTTACTACGCGCTCACCACCCCGCGTTAATTCGTCGCCGATGAATGATTGTCTTTGAATGAATGTAAATGCGACGGCGTGTAACTAGCGCGCGGTCAATCTTAAGATTTGAAGTAGTAGGTCAGTTGCTCAGATTTGATTCGGTGCCGAAAGCGACCTCCAACGTCATCAACGATTTTGCCCCAGCCGCGCGAAGTACTCTGCCTCAGGACGGCTCGGACATGAAAACGCCCCCGACTTCTCGCCGCCATTCCTTGCTGCGGACGGGCATTCGCGGGGCGTTTCGTGTGACCGGCGATAAGGAAGAGATAAGTTTTCAGTTTTCGGTCTTCAGCTCAAAACTGAAAACTAACAACTGGGAACTGTTTACTTTTGCCTTCCTACTTGCTCAGTCTCCGCACCACGGCTCGCGCCCTCTGTGCATCTAACACCCCGGCAGCGATACTCGTCTGTCATTTACTTTCTGCCATCAATAATTTAAGGATCATGACACGTCATGCGACACCGTAAAGATGAAACCTCTGTGACCCCGTTTAGGTTCGCGCTGACCCTGCTGACAACCGGCGGGTTGTTGATAATGGCGGTGACGGCAGTTATCGTGCCACACGCGGACGCCGCCTCGCAGCAGAATCCGCAGAATCCGCCGACAGGGGCGACCACAGCAACGCCACCACCACCGGACACTGGCCGCCCACGCCGCACGCAGCAACAGACGCCGCCCGCACAAACCACGCCGGCTCCGGCGGGACAAACTCCGGCATCACCGGCGACCGCGCCGCAATCATCGACGCCAAAGTTACAGACCTCGCCGAATTCCGGCGACGCCGCGCCGCAGTCGCCGGATGCTTCGCAGGGGCAGGAGGTCGATCCGGACGACGTAATCAAGGTTGACTCCAGTCTAATCAACCTCAATGTCCGCGTCATCGACCGCATGAACCGCCCGGTCGATGATGTGCGACAGGAAGATTTTCGCGTTTTAGAGAATGGTGTGCCGCAGAAGATTGAATACTTCTCGCGCGAGGAAGTGCCGATTCAGTACGGGCTGGTGATCGATAACTCCGGGTCGCTGCGCTCGCAGATCAATCAAGTCATCGACGCGGGCAAAAGCATC
>JACDEG010000229.1 GCA_013816505.1 Pyrinomonadaceae bacterium
GCGGAGCGGCAGCAACGCCCATTTGCTCCACGACTCAGTGCGGGATGAGTTGAACATTGCCGTCACCATGTCGGTTAAGCCCTCCTGAAACTTTACGGGCGGCGATGCTAAATCGCCTGTGCAGTATCAAAAGTAGGAATCACCGGAGAGGTGGTTTTTATTCCCGCCGCGAGTCGCTATCGGACATTTCCCTCTACTTACCTTGCCATATTTCAGTTAAGTCCTTTGTTTTCAACCAGAGTTTATTTCAACTGCGTAAGTGCTAGCTCGAGCAGATTAGGACGTACGCTTTCTATGAAAGGCGTTGTGGTGCTCGATGCCATAGAAAAAGTGAAAACCCAAAAAGATGAAGAGCAAAAACAGCTTCCGGATTGAGTGGCTTTGGGGAAGGGATAGGGAGAGAGCGGGCGCGGTGTTCGCAATGAAGAATGTAACCGGGGCAATAAAATAGTCTCATACCGCCGTCGGAACGGGCTCGACCTTTCATCGTACCAACAACAAAGTGGAGCATGACCTGCGGATGTTGAAAGTGAAGCAGAAGGTCAGTGGCTGCTTCCGTACATAACACTGCTTATCTTGACAATGATTGTCGTATCTTTAGCGGCACTCCCGCCTCCCTCGTTATTTATCGTCAAAGATTATTAACCCCGCAACGAACCATATCCCTGACCGAAGTTAAAATTGCCGAAGACTAACCTCGTTTCTTCTCCGGCCTCGGCGTAAACCCGCGGCTCTCCGGCAGTTTCTTGGGAGGCGGAGCGGAACCTTCCCCTTTACGGCTATTGGCTAGTTCCGCAATGTCTTTTTGTACGGCTTCCTTCAGCCGTTTCTTCGCGCGTTTATTCATAAGTCAGATTATACAGTAGCCAATAAGCTGGTATCATCCCGGCCATGACCAAAGAGAGTCGTAATTTTGCCGTGAGACGCACCGCCACCCGACCAGGGTTATTCGCGTGAGAACCTCTCCCGGTCGACAAACGAATCATTGACGGAGAGTTCAGCCCTGACCGCATCCCTGAGGAAATGAAGTATAACTATCAAATTACCTCCGATGATCTTCAGTGACTCGCACATGCTCATTGAGTAGACATCAAGCTGGGGAAGAAAGAACTGAGGGTGAGATTAATCCAGATGGCTGATCTGCCTCAGAGCCTCCTCGCACAAAATGCAAATTAACGACTTCGGATCGCTGGGTCTCTTAAATGGTTAAACTATTCCTACTTTTCATGTTGCTCGCGTTTGGCTCGGCTTCAGCGAGTTTTGTCGAGGCGCAATCAATCCCCGCAGGGGCGCAGAAAGACGTTGTCTCCACACGCGAACTTGATCGGATCAACTGGATGGAATTTCGCGAAGTCGTCCCCGCTCGCATCCAAACCGTCCTCCTGCCGACGGGCACGCTCGAACCCCACGGCGTAATCAACAACGGCGCCGATAACACTGCCCCAACCGCCATCTCACAGAGGATCGCCCGGCGAGTGAACGCCATGATCGCGCCGACGCTGCCTTATGGGATGACCGGGACGCTCGAAGCTTACCCGGGAGCATTTCAGATTAGCGAGTCGGCTTACCGCCCTTTCGTCAAACAGGTCATCGAGGGACTGGCGAAAAACGGCTTCCGCAACATCATTATCGTCAATGGGCACGGCGGACCACAGACGGCTGTACTCAATGCGGTGGCGGCAGAAGTAGCGGCCGAGCGCCGCGTCCGCACCTTGGTGATTAACTGGTGGTCGTTTGCTTCTGACGTCACTAAAAAGGTCTTCGGGGAGGACGGCGGTCACGCAGGTTTGAACGAGACGGCCTTCATTCAGGCTATCGATCCGACTCTGGTTCATCCCGAGCGTTATCGGGATGAGTTAGCAACTCCCTACCCGCCGCCCGGCACCTGGTCGGCCGCGCCGTTCCCCTCCTCAATTGGACTATATCAGCCGGGGCAGGGTTACCCGAAGTTCGATCAAAAGAAAGCTGATGAGTATTTCAATATAGTGACCGAGAAAGTCTCGGTGTTGATTCATGAAGTAATCCGTAAGTGGGACTTAGCTGGTTTGTGATGGTTCGTTCAGAAAGATTGTTTATGCGGATAGAACTCTCGTCAATGCTTGGCATCGCGCTGTGGCCCTCCCACGTCGCTCTATCTTCTTGCTCGTCTTATGAAAGGAATCGAATCTGTGCGACCTCTTATCGGCTGGAATTCAATGATACTGATGAAAGGGATACTCTCTCTCCTTGCCATACTCTTCTGCTATCCGCCCGCCGCGATTTCGCGGCAGCAAACTGAGACTCGACTGCTTCGGCTCGCCGTCGCCGGCCTGACGCACGGCCACGCGCCGATGATCCTCGGACGCCCTGATCGGGGTGATGTCCGAGTCGTCGGCATCTACGAGCCGCGCCGGAATGTATTTGATCGCTACGCCAATCGCTACGGCCTGTCACCATCGATTTACTTCGCCGATCTGGGGAGGATGCTGGACGAGGTGAAACCCGAAGCCGTCGCCGCGTTCGGGACGACCTTCGATCACCTGGAAGTCGTGCGCGCGTGCGCGCCGCGCGGCATCCATGTCATGGTGGAGAAGCCGCTCGCGGTAACTCTTGAGCATGCGCTGGAGATCGAGTCGCTGGCGAAGAAATACCGTATTCACGTCCTGACCAATTATGAGACGACCTGGTACGCCAGCAACCATGCCGTCTACGATCTGCTCCATCGTGAAAAAGTAATCGGGCCAGTGCGGAAAGTGGTCGTTCACGACGGGCACCCGGGGCCGAAGGAGATCAAAGTCCCGGAGGAGTTTTTAGAGTGGCTGACCAACCCCGTCTTAAACGGAGGCGGGGCGCTGACGGACTTCGGATGCTACGGGGCCAACCTTGTGACCTGGCTGATGAGTGGAGAGCAGCCGCTCGCCGTCACGGCCGTGACCCAACAGATCAAGCCTAACATCTATCCGAAAGTGGAGGATGAGGCTACGATCATCCTCCGCTATCGTGACGCGCAGGCGATCATCCAGGCGTCTTGGAACTGGCCGACCAACCGGAAGGACATTGAGGTGTATGGCCGTGACGGGTATGCGCACGCGGCGGACGCACGCAACATTCGTTCGCGTCAGGCGGGCGACGCACAGGAGCGCTCCGTCGTGCTCGAACGGAGGGCGGCACCGTTCGACGAACCGTTCGCCTATCTGGCGGCGGTGGTGCGAGGTGAGATAAAAGTCGCCGATGCCGACTTATCCTCGCTGACCAATAACATGACTGTGATGCGCATTTTGGATGCGGCAAAAAGGTCAGCCGCGACAGGCAGGACGGTAGAGTTGAGGCCCCATACTGCCATCCGATGAAGCAGGGAAGTCCGCAACGGAAGTGCTTCAAAGAACGACTCCAAGTATAATTTGCGCCCAGTTCGATACCTAAAACCATGGTGATGTTTAGCTCATGAAACGTGACACATCATCGTTCAATTGGTGACATGACGAGTCTGAAGTCATGCTACTCTGCGTGCGGGAGCAGACCGGGGCGGGCGCGCACGCAGGCGGCGGCTTCGGGGTCAACCGAGTTATCACGAAGGCGGTCAGAAATCAACACGTTGAGACTCAGGAGAACTGATGGCTAAAGAGACGAATGACGGGGTCGAGATAATCGCCCTCGCCGCCGTTTATCAGGACGGCACTACGGTACGCGGCAAGATACCTGCGCCGGTGGTGAAGGCACTGAAAGCGAAAGGCGGCGACGTCCTCGCCTTCGAGCGGCAGACGGACGGGGCGGTGATTGTGCGCAAGTCCACGGCGGCCGAGCGCAAGTCAATAATCAAGTCACCGGCCCCGAAGAAAGGCGCGAGGAAGTGAGCGAGCGCGTGGAGTTTCAAGACCGTGTGCTGAGGTGCTCGGACGGCGGCGCGGAGTTCACCTAGAGCGCAGGCGAGCAGGCCTTTTCCACGAAAAAGGGTTGAGGAGCGAACTGCGGCGGTGCGAGGCGCGCCGGCAGGCGGGCACGCGCGCCCGGCCCGACGTGGACGCGAGGCAAAGGCGGTGGCGAGCCGTCGCACGACCCAATGAGCGGAGCGCCCGAGCGGAGTGACACCTGACCAGAGTGGGCCGGGCACACGATGTGTTGGTGGGTGAGCGCGGCGTATGGCTCATGAGCGCGAGACGAGAATTATTTGACGGACGGCGCCGCCCATCGCTCACCTACGGGCGGATCATGCCCGCCAGCGGGTATGATCCGTCCGTAGGTGAGCGCGGACAGAGAGGATGGGGACCACGCACGGGAGGGTGACCTTGCTCTCACATCGTGAGATGAGTGGCACTCATGGCGGAACAGAGGGGGAAAACTTCAGACGCGGGGGCGGTGGCTCGACGGAACGCCCCTCTCATCGGGGGGCGAACTGCATAGCTCTTCGTGCGTCTACGAGACCACCGAAAAACTTAACTTTCAAATGCAACGATCAGTAGATTCGCTTCTGTGTCGGATCCCACTCGATCCGTTTACCCGACAGGTAGGATTCATTAGCCAAATGGGCTCCGACCAGCACTTGGTTAGCTAATGCGACGGGTGAGTTTGGTTCCTTCCGGGTCTTCATACAGTCGAGGAAGTTCTGCATGTGTGCAGTCCCTTCTTCCGTTACTTTCCAGCTTTCGATAATCTTGCGCTTATTGTCGTAATGAACAAGCAGACCCTTATCGTTCTCCTGAATGATACTGCCTTCCAATCCGTAAAACGCGGCGCCGTCATATTCTTGCCCGTTCATAAATTGGACCATGAAAACAATTGCAAAACTGCCACAATCGAAAGTGGCATGTACGTTGTCAGGAGTCTCCCATTCCGGGCTCTGATAGTTTCCACCATTGCACGTAACGCGGCGCGGGCCGTCCGAACCTGTGATCCACATGGCAACGTCGAGCCAGTGCGGAGCAATATCGGTCATGAGACCACCGGCGTAGTCCCAATACCAACGCCAGGCGGAAGCGCGTTTGGGGTCATAGGGTCGCTTGGGGGCCGGACCCAGGAAACGATTCCAATCGATCAACTCCGGGCTGAACTGCGTTGCATCGGCGCTCCTTCGGATGTAAGGGTCTCTCGGGCGATAGCGAAAATCCCAGATCCTGATAAAACGGATGTCACCGATGGCGCCGGAAGCAACGATCTCACGCGCCCGCTTAAAATGTTCTCCACTACGCCTCTGATTACCGACCTGCACGATCTGCTTAGACGCTTTAACTTTTGAGACGATATCATCGCCCTCCTTAATTGTCCGCGCGAGTGGCTTCTCAATATAGGCATCTTTACCAGCTCTGACTGAGTCGAGCAGAATCTGGCGGTGTAAATGATCGGGCGCGGCAATAATCACCCCGTCAACATCACTGCGTGCGAGCAGATCGGAATAGTCTACATACGTCTGCTGGACCGGTGCGCCCAAATCCTTCTTTGCTCTTTCCAGCATCGCCTTATTCACGTCGGCCAGAGCAACGATCTGCGCGCCGAGCTTTTGTGCGGCTACCAAGCGGGTCCGACCCCGGTCTCCGCTGCCTATTCCGCCTATTCTAATGCGGTCGTTCGCGCCTATTATCTGCGCGTAAGATTTAGCACTCGCGGAGGTAGTGACCAGCATCGCGGCAGCCGCACTTGTTCCCTGGATAAATTTTCTTCGGTGCATTAGTTCATCCTCACAGTTATGTGGTGTCTGCTCAACCTGACCATATTCTCAAGTAAAGTGTTGCGCTATTTTGGCGCGTAGGAATGCCACGGATTCGCGTAGCTCATCCATCCCGTTCTCGCCGTCTTCAATCGATATCCACCCGTCGAAGCCTTCTTGGTGGAGGGTGGAGAAGATTTTGTCATAGTCATTGAGGCCCTTACCAATCACGCCGTGCCGGAGATTCTTGGCATAGCCCATCGAACCATCTTGTCTTTTCAAATCTTCGATGGTTCCGCTGATGAGGTAGCGATCCGAGGCGTGCATCGAAACCACTCTGTGTTTGACGGCGGCGAGCACATCGAGCGGGTCTTGACCGGCAGTAATCGCGTTCGACGGATCGTAGTTGACACCGAACCACGGCGAATCGATTTGGTTCACAATTTCGAGAAAGATGTCCAGGTCTTGAGCAAATTCGGGGTAACGCCAATAGCCGTCCTTGTAGTGGTTCTCCATGATGAGCACTACCCCGCGCGAGGCTGCATGCTCGAAGAGAGATTCGATTGAGTGGACTGTCCATCGCACGCCGTCGGCGCGAGAGACTTCCGCTCTCCGTTGGCCTGAAAGTACGCGGCAAAAGGTTCCGCCGAGAGCCGCCGTGACATCAATCATTAGCTTCTCACGCTCGATTTCAGCCCGCCGCTCCTGTTCGTCGGGAGTGGTAAAGTCCGGGGAAGCGCACATCATCGGCGCTTCGAGGTTGTGTTTGATGAGGTGCCGCTTGATGCGCTCAAGGTAGTCCGGCTCGAAACTTTGGAAGAAGCCGGGATACATCTCTACGCCGTCAACATCGAGCGTCGCAGCCAGTTCGATCCAACCAAAGAGCGTCATCGTTTTGGTGACGCACAGGTCATCCATGTAGCATTTCGGGAAGGCGCTTAATTTGGGCATATGTCCGGTAGATAACCAACGATTGACTAAGGGATGAAACTACGAAACGTTGAGTTGCCGCACGCTAATTCGGTTGAAGAACTGCTTTGACATAACGGCCCGTGTGCATCCCGTCAAAGCAGTCTTGCCAAGCCTCCAATGAAGCGACCTGGCTGATGATCGGTTCAAGATTGATCTGACCGGAAGCGAGCATGCCGACAACCTTTTCCCAGTTTTTGAAGGTATGACTGAAACTGCCCTGCAAGCGCACGGCCTTCTGAACGAGCGGATCAATCGAGAAGTTGAGCGGCTGAGGCCCCCAGCCGACTTTGGTAATCTGTCCGCCGGGGCGGACGATGTCGAGTGCGAGCTTTAGCGCCGCTGAAGCACCAGCCGCGTCAACAACGAGATCGGCGCCGAGGCCGTCTCCGATGTCGCGAATAAGTGCGGGCATGTCCGTCTCCTGCACGTTGACGGTATGCGTTGCCCCGAGAGAGCGTGCTGCGGCCAGACGAGACTCATCCTGTGCGGTGCCGACGACGATCAATGTGCCTGCCCCGGCCAAGCGCGCCATCTCGGCGCAGAGAAGCCCAATCGGTCCTGGCCCGATCACAACGACCGTATCTCCCGGTTGGATGTGGCTTTTTTCGACGACGGCGTTGTAGCCCACGCAGCAAGGCTCGGTCAGCGCCGCCCGATCAAAGGGCAGGGAATCAGGTATATGGTGCAGGCAGCGTGCGGGGACACGAACGAAATTAGCCATCGCCCCGTTTGTGCCGTAACCAAACCCGGAACGTTGCGAGCATAAATTATAATCGCCCGTGCGGCAATACATGCACTGACCACAGATCGAAGCCGCGGTCTCGGAGACGACTCGATCACCCTCTTTAAATTCCGTCACGCGCCTGCCAAGACGGGCGACGTGCCCGCCGAATTCATGACCGAGTACGACGGGAACGCGCACCGGCCAGCTTTGAGAATTATGATACTGATGGACGTCGCTTCCGCAGACGCTGACCGCCCCGACCTGCAACAGAACTTCTTCGTCTCCGATATCCGGCACCGGCATCTCGCGTAGTTCAACGGCACCCGGTTCAAGCGCGTATTGCACCACACCTGTCATCATTTCAGTCATCCACGAATCCTCCTCACGATCTCGATTAGTATAGCTTTCAGGTCGCCGCCGGCGACACTAAATGAGTGAGCATCAATGGCCAGCGGCGCTCCGATCACAACGAGCGGGGCGCCTCGCCTCGGCATCTCAATCGCTTCTTCGATGGTGAGACCGCCCACCGCCTGCACCGGAATGCTAACGGCCCGCACAACTTCATCGAGTTCGTCAAGCGGGCTGAGGCGGCCCTGTCCAGCCGCGGACGCACCATTTCGCTCGTCAAAGCCGGTGTGATGCACAATGTAGTTGACCCCAAGGTCTTCCATCATCCGACTCGCCGCTGCCTTGTCTTCACAGGCGAGATTGTCCCCCATCACTTCGATCCCGTAATCACGCCCGGCTTGAACGACAACTTTAATCGTTTCGATGTGAGCGCGGGCCATGACTACCACGTGTGTGGCTCCAGCCTTAGCCATCATCTCGGCCTCCAAGTAGCCGCCATCCATCGTCTTCAGGTCGGCGACGATTGGATGTTGTGGAAACTCTTCGCGGAGAACGCGGACGCCGCGCAGCCCTTCTGCCAAAAGAAGCGGAGTGCCGGCCTCAAGCCAGTCTACCCCGGCCTCAACTGCAACGTGAGCCGTCTCAACCGCCTCTTTAATGTCGGTGAGATCGAGCGAGATCTGAACAATCGGTGGGTGATTGACTCTCATCATTCCATTCAGTTAAAGCTGACTGCTCGGCGAGGCTTGCGCCACATCAGGGTCATGCTTAGTCGTGAGTGTATTGACAGCAATCGCAAGAGCTAGATCATTCACTTCATTATATGCGACGACGCGGTTGGCGTCCCTTGGAAAATTTCCATGCCACCTGGTTTATCTTAGAAGCGGGATCATAGTAAATGTGATACAACACTATCATCGAGCAAGACCATCGCACCGTCAACAAAGAAGGCGCGATCTTCACAACGTTTGCGCTCATTGCCAATAACGCCGCTGAGCGGACGCTCGATGGCGTCGAATCCGTCAACACGTTACGCTAAGCGGCAAGTCAAAAGACTGTCGGGAGACGAAACTCGTCGACATGCGAAGCTTGTCTCGGGGCTCTTTACGGATCGTCGTCTACCTGAAGATACACGACGACCTTTCGCGATTCAAAGTAAACTTCGCAACGGAATCGACTGATGACTGAATAATTCAGAAAAGAGGTGCTTAGAGGAATGCAAGTCAGCAAAGCCGCGAACGACGCCTTTGTGCTGCAAGGCGTGTCGGCATTAAGTCCGACACGCGCTCGCTATAAAGTTCTTTCCCTACTGTTTGTGTTGGCTTCGCTGACTTACCTTGACCGTCTATGCATCTCGGCAGCCGCGCCGGCCATCATCCAGGAATTCAACTTCACACCGGTGCAGATGGGTTATATCTTCAGTGCCTTCACGTTCGCCTACGCGCTGTTCGAGATTCCCAGCGGCTGGTTGGGCGACCGCTTCGGGACACGCCAGGCGCTCACGCGGATCGTGCTGTGGTGGTCGGCGTTCACCATGCTGACGGGCGCGACGGTCGGCTTCGCTTCGCTGTTCATCGTGCGACTGTTGTTCGGTGCGGGCGAGGCGGGGGCGATACCGAATAGCGCCTCGACGGTCGCGCGTTGGTTCCCGACGGCGCAACGGGGGCGCGCGATGGGAGGCGTGTGCAT
>JACDEG010000230.1 GCA_013816505.1 Pyrinomonadaceae bacterium
TGGATGGGCTGAGCAGCGAGCAGAAACAATTCAATGTCGGGGCAGAGCTTGTCCTTGCCCGCCGTTGTGATGGACACGGGCTTTAGACGCGGACAGGGGCAAGCCCCTCCCCTACCTTTGAACACGAACAGGGACTTTAGATACTTATCACAAGGGGCGGGATTTCATGCGAGGAGTCTTAAACCTTCAGGCAGAGACTCGCCGAAGATGCGCACGGCGTCGGCGCGGGTCGGGGGCACATAGATTCGCAAGCTCTCGATTAGCCCGGCGTCCGCACCTGCCGCGGTTAGCTTTTCGATGGCCGCGTATCTCGTTTCCGGCTCAACGTCGCGCAAACGGTCATTAGTCAGCGCGGTTAGTTGGATGATTGCTGAAGCAACGTGCGGCGTGATCTCTGAACTGCCAAGCAACAGTCTCGCCCAACGTGCCGCCGCCTCCGCCGGCACCATACAATTGAGCGGGCCATAGAAAGGTACGCGCGCGCCCAATCGACCGAGCGCCCAAATATAACCTTTGTTGTCAGGCTCTTCCTCGATTCGACTGATTAACTCTTCACCAATCATAACGCGCATCGAAGCCGGTAAGTGTTCGAGGCTCGCGAGCAGCAACCAACCCTCCTGCTCGATCTGACGATTCAATCGCACCTTCGCTTTTTTGCCGCCGATTCCAAACTGTGTCTTGTGCCGCTCGTAAAGTTCGCGCTGCTGCCCAGCGTTGAGGCCGCCTGCAACGCGCCTCCACAGAATCAACCATTCCACCTGACACTGTGCGTCTTTCGGAAAGCTCAATCCCTCAAGATAAACTTTACGCGCCTGAGCGATTCGCCAATCATCCAACACGGCACCGAACCCTGGGCGCAGACAAAATCCGAACAGGTTGAGCCAGCGGGCTTCGTATCCACGCCCCTTCTTGCGTCCCGCCGCGTGCTCCGCCAGCACGTCACACAGCTTCCGAATCATCTCCATCCGCCAGGCATCTTTGCGATAACCGATGGCGCCTTCCATCTGAGAGGTGAGAGATTCGGGCACCGGCGTTTCGCCTTCGCTTGAGTCACGCGGGCCGCCGAACACGGCGCGGATCATTTTTCCAGCTGCCTCTACCGCGTCGTCTGAAACGTGAATCTGTGATTGCTGCTGAGCACCCGTCGCGGCGTCAGATTGATCTTCGTCCTCGGCCTCTCTATCAACTCCGCGCAACTGAAATTGCAGACGCCAACGGTGACCTGTCTTCGGCGACTCGCACCACAATTCGAGCGTTCCGACCTCGGTGAAGTGCGCCGTCAGACGCACGTCGAGTTCAGTTTGGCGCGAACGCTTGCCGTAACGAAGGACCGTGATGAGCGGCGCGTGACGGTGAATATCTTCTTCGTCAAAGGTGATGACTGCGCCCTGCGAATCGTGGCGCGTGGTCGTGCTGTAGAGCGTGAAGGAGACGGGGCGGTTCGTGAGCACCGTGAATTCGCGCTCCGCGAGTTCGAGCTTCGTTCCCTCCTCCGTTCCGCGCGGCAGCACGCACACCGCTGTCACGCGCCGCTTGCTGGCGTCTTCACGACCATCAACGCCGCCGTGCGCCGGATGTGGCGTGTCTACGTGCTGGACGCCGATGAAATAGCCGCGCGCGCTACCGCCGCTGATGCGCAATCCGTTGCCGTGGCGCACGTGCGCGTAGCTGGCGGCGCCGACGGCCACGGCACTGTCCGGTGATTCGTTCGTCAGAACTTTGGGACGCCACTTTTTACCTTGCGGCGGGAACCATCCGGCAATCGCGGCGACAACGCGCTCAACCGTCAACGGCGCGAGGAAGAAACCTCCGTTGAATAACACGGCGTCAGGTCGAACCATGGCGCCACTCTGGTTCGCTTCTAACGTACGGGGCTGTTCGACACTCATCGCTGTCGCCGCCTGTCTCAGAAACGCGCCGAGGTGCTTCGTGATCGCGGCCTCGCTCGCGTACGGCAGTCCGAGCTCGCGAAGTCCAGTTCGCTTGTCGCGCGCCGGCAGATCGTCGGGCGCGGTCAGCGGCAGAAAACCTTCGGTTAAAATCTGCTCGACTTCAATGCGCGTCAACTCCGTGGCGAGCGCGCCCCCAATCACCGAGCGCCCTCCGCCGAGCACAGTCAAGGGCACGCGCTCCGCGGTCGCATCGCCGAGGAGTTTTTCCTTCGCCGCACAACATTGTCGCCGCAGCGCGTTCTGTTGCCGCAAGCTGAGTCGCGGATGTCCGAGCTTCTCCTCGACGCGGCGCGCCAGAGCCAGATCAACATTGTCGCCGCCGAGCAACAGGTGCTCGCCGATGGCCGTCCGCGCGAACCGCACATCTTTGCCGTCGACGCTGACACGGATCAAGCTGAAATCTGTCGTGCCGCCGCCGACATCGCAGATCAATATCAGTTGGCCGTCTTTGAGGTGTCGCTTGAGTGTCGTGCGATGAGCGGCGATCCAGGCGTAGAACGCGGCGAGCGGTTCTTCCAATAGCGTCAAGTGAATCAGCCCCGCATCGCGGGCGGCCTGCACGGTCAACTCGCGCGCCTCTTCGTCAAACGACGCGGGCACCGTCAACACGATCTCTTGTTGTTCGAAACGCAATTCATCCACACCACCCGCTTCGTCGCCGCCTTCGCCGTTCGACGCCATCACGTAATTCCAGGCGTCGCGCAGGTGTGCGAGATAACGTGCGGAGGCGGCCACGGGCGAACATGAATGTTCCGGTTGCTCCGCGCCCCATGGCAGAATGTCCGCGGTGCGGTCGACGGAAGAAAGTGAGAGCCACGATTTGGCGGACGAAACTTGACGCCCTGGAACCAACGCGCCCTGTTCGCGTGCCAGCCGACCGACGATGATTGATTGCGGCCCCTCTTCCCACGGCAAACGGAAGCTGTCGGTCGTGGATTCTGTTTCGCCCGTGAAGTAAAGAAACGAGGGCAGGCCGGAGAGCGTGCCTAATTCGCCTTCAGCGACAAACTGCGGCACTTCGAACACGCGAATTGTTGGAGTGCCGTTCTTCTGCGGCGCGGCTTGCCGGTCGATATAGGCGACTGCGGAGTTTGTCGTCCCGAGGTCGATGCCGATCAAATAACGGCTTGAGACTTCCATAAAAACCTACGACCATTAAATGCTCAGCCGTGACAGGTGACAGGTGACGGGTGACAAGAAGGAGTTAATACACGTAAGTTTTTCCGAACAGGGCCAATAATTTTTCGCTCAAGCTTCTGGCTCAAAGAAGGATCATGTGCGGCACAGCATCTAAACTGTCCTGTCACCTGTCACGATTTACCTGTCACTTCTCAGTTGAATCGCTGGTGCTCGTTACTCTGCATCCTTTTCTCTGATGTTGAATTCCAGTTTCCAACGCTGCGCGCCGTCGCGTGTCACGCACCAGACTTCGAGCGACCCGACTTCGGTGATGCGGGTCTCCAGACGCACGGGCAGCACGGTGTCTTCTTGGCCGTCGAGTTTGAGCGTGACTTCGAGCGGACTCAATTCCTCAATCTCGTCGCCCCAGTCTTCGGTCATGCTCCCGATTTGATCTTGCTTGCGCACGGTTGAGCTGAGGAAGCGAAACTCAGCCGGCTCGCCGACGACCAGACCGAACTCGCGGCCCGGAATCGCCGCCTCAGTCCCCTCTTCCATGCCGAAGGGCACGACGCACAAAGCCTTGAGCGGGGCGGCCATCCCCGGCACGGCGGGCATCGCGCTCTCGATTCCGACGTAATAAGTTCGGGGCGCGCCGCTGCGGATGCGGACGCCACGACCACGCCGCGCCTTGCCGTAATATGCCGCGCCGCGCGCCACGGCGTGATCCAGGTCGGGCGCGTCGAGCACCTCTTTTTCACCGAGTCGCTCAAAGCCTTCGGCTTCGAGCCAGTGGCCGAGCACTTCGATGACGCGCTCTCTCAGCACGCCAGCCTTCATCACACCGCCGTTAAAAAGAATGTGCGTCGGGCACGCGAAGCCGCTCGGCCCGCGCCTGATTGATTCCGCTTCGGGACTATGGCGCGTCTGCTGCGCGAGGAACCGCGCCAGATGTTTGGTGATCGCCGGGTCGGCAGCGTACGGCAGACCGAGTTCCTGAAACCCGATGCGACGTTGGCGCGCGGGCATCTCGTCACGCCCGGCGACGGGAAAGAAGCCTTCGGTCAGCACCTGTTGCAAATCTTCACGACGCAACTCGGTCTTGATCGTGCCGCTGATAAGCTTGGAGCTTTTGCCGAGCAGCGTCACCGGCTGCTTCTGACTCTTCGGTTCGGCGAACAGCTTCTCTTTCGCCAGCCGGCACTGATGCCACAGCCCTTGTAATTGCCACGTGTCGATGCGGTGGCCGTCCGCTTCCAGACGCTGTTGCAGCAGACGCGCCAGCGCGAGGTCCATGTTGTCGCCGCCGAGCAAAATGTGATCTCCGACCGCGACCCGTTTCAGCATCAACTCGCCGTTCTCTTCCGACGCCGTGATTAAGCTGAAGTCGGTCGTCCCCCCGCCCACGTCACACACCAGAATCAAATCGCCGACCTTGATCTTCTTGCGCCAGCGTTCGCCCTGCGCGTCGATCCAGGCATAGAACGCGGCCTGCGGTTCTTCGAGCAGCGTGACGTGTTTGAGGCCCGACTGTTCCGCCGCGCGCAACGTCAACTCGCGCGCCTCTTCGTCGAACGACGCAGGCACGGTCAGCAGCACGTCCTGTTCGCTGAGCGCCAGTTCCGGGTGCTTCTTCGCGTTCATCCGGCTGTCCCATACCTGACGCAAGTAAGTCAGGTAGAGCGCCGAGACTTGGATCGGCGACAGCTTCGGCACTTCGTCGGGCGCTCCCCACGGCAGAATCGGAGAAGTGCGATTGACCGCCGCGTAGGACAGCCATGATTTGGCCGATGCGACGAGACGGGTTGGATTCTCCGCGCCGCGCTTACGCGCCAACTCGCCAACGACGAACTGCGGCTCGCGATCCCAGGGGAGCGCCAGACTGCCTTTCGGGAAATCGAGTTCGCCGTGAACGTAGAGAAACGAAGGAAGCAGCATGCGCTCTTCGACTTCGTTGGGGTTGATTAATTGTGGAACGCTCTCGACGGTGAGGCGGCTTTCTTCTTCAGGCGCCGCAGTGTCGAAATGCGCAAGGGCGGAGTTAGTCGTACCTAAATCAATACCGACGATATAACGTGTATCCAATTCTTTAACCTCAGATGATCGTTGATACAAAGAAGGGCGACGAGCGGCGCCACTGCTTTACTGTCTTCAGGGAATCTCGACTTCGGCGGGGGCGACGACGGATCGACCCGCTTCATGCGCGGAGAGCGGCGGCAGTTTGACTTCGGTCACACGCCAGCCGTGATGTCGAAGCAGGCCGCGCACCGGCGGCTTGCCCGTCACGTTGCCAATCAGCTTGATGGACGCCGGGTTGAAGCCGGCGTCGATTGTTACTGAGCTGTCCTCTTCACCGGCGATGATCGGTTCCATTTTGACATATTGATCGAGCGCCTTCCGGCAGTTGATGTGCAGTTCGCGCACCGCCGCCCCAATCTGCGCGTCCTGATACGCCGTGATGTCCTCACTGAGAAAATCAATCAAACGCCCGTCGCGTTGCAATAGCGCCAGCATTTGTACAGCGCGGTCGGTAGAATCCATCGTCGCTCGGTTTTCTGCCGCCTTGTCTTCTGTCGCGCGTGGCGCGGCACCACCAATGGCCGACGGCGGACGGTCTGTCGTGGAAAGAGTCGCCGCCGAAGTCTTGCTTGCTTCGGGCGTGACTTCGAGCGCGATGTCTTCCGGCACCTCTCCGTTTGACACGATGGAGAAGAAGCAACGGAAGGCGTAAGAGATACGTTTACCAATCCCGATCATATAACCTCACAGTCAGGCTTCACACCCTCTACAGGTGGCGTTTTGCTAGGGAAAATAAACCGATATGCTACAAGTGTCGGATTGGTTTGGCAACTTGGAAGGAGCGGCTTTTTCCGCTTGCCGACGCTGAAAGTATGAAGCTGACACGAAGACAGACGCGCGTGGGAAGTTCTGCATCTTCGAATTCTTTGTGCCTTGAACAGGTATGTCCCGCGCGGGTCGACGGACTTTGCCACTATCGAATCGGAATCTGCGGCGTTGCGCGTGCCGTTTGTGGTCGCGGCGCGCCTTGCAACTGCACCGGTGGCCGCGGCGCACAGCACACCTTCGCAAGTCTTTCGCGGTCGCGTACCAGTTCACGGTCTTCGGCAAGCCACCGACGCACTTCGGCGAAGACGCGCGACGCCCGTTCGTCACCAGGCTCGACCACACGGTAATGCATCCACTTCCCTTCACGCCGCGCAACGACCACGCCCGCGCGCCGCAGATATGCCAAATGACGTGAAATCTTTGGTTGACTGGCGCGCAGCACTTCGACAAAGAAACAGACGCACACCTCGTCGTCACCCATCAGATTCAATAACCGCAGCCGCGTGCGGTCGGCCAGCGCGCGAAACAACACTTCCATGTCATAAGTTCTTTCCCCGCCCATGATCTTCGTACCCCTCATCATCTATAAATATGCCTTGACGTATGTGATGTGGATGAGTTACCCTCCGCTCACATCCGCATGAGCGTATGTATATCACGATAGAAGGATGGCTTGAAAGAAGAAAGGGAAATGCGATGTCGGAAAATATTGAAGCGGTCGTGCGCGAGCGTTACGGGGCGACGGCACTGAGCAGTCGTTCGTCGAAGCAGGCAGGGGTGCGTGCTGTGGCTGAGGCGTTCGGTTACTCGCCGGAAGAACTCACTTCGATCCCGGCGGAGGCCAACATGGGCTTGTCGTGCGGCAACCCGACGGCCATCGCCAACCTACGCGAAGGCGAAGTCGTCGTCGATCTCGGTTCGGGCGGCGGGCTGGACGTTTTTCTGGCGGCGGCGAAGGTCGGGGCGACGGGTCGCGTCATCGGCATCGACATGACGCCGGAAATGATTGAGTTGGCGGAGCGGAACGCGGCGAAGGGCGTTGGCGACGGTCAGCCTTACGCAAACGTTGAATTTCACCTCGCTAAGATTGATGACATGCCGCTCCCGGACTCATCAGTTGATTGCGTGATTAGTAACTGCGTCATCAACCTCGCCCCCAATAAACAGTCGGTGTTCCATGAAATCGCGCGAGTCTTAAAGCCGGGCGGCAGACTCGCGGTGAGCGACATCGCACTCAAGCAGCCTCTGCCCGACATCATCGCCAAAGACCTGATGGCTTACGTCGGATGCGTCGCCGGCGCGCTGTTGATTAACGACTACCACGCGGGGTTGCAGGCAGCAGGATTCGCGCACGTCGAGATCGTCGACAGCGGCGCCGATCTCAATGTCTACAGCGAGGTCGAAGGGCAGACCGGATGTTGCACGCCGGCCACACCATCGAGCATGGCGCCGAACGCGGACGAATCCGCATCACCACTGTCCCTCGCCGCATCTTCGTGCTGCGCACCGGCCATTGTTTCAATTGGCGGCGCGTCTTTGAACGACACCGCGTCTGAGTGTTGCGCGCCTTCGTCACAACTGAAAGGGGACGCCGAGAGCGACTTAGCCGAACTGTTGCGACGCTACAACGTCAATGATTACGCCGCGAGTGTGAAGGTCTACGCAATCAAAGAGCGGGCATAAATCGGACGCTCGAATGAAAGTATCACGAGCGAAATCGTGAGGATGGGCCTTTGGCTATTCCATGACTTGGTGAGGTGTGATGGACAGGCGAACGCGAGTGTTAATTCTATGCACCGGTAACTCGGCCCGCAGCCAGATGGCGGAAGGCATCTTGCGGCACGACAGCAGCAACTTTTTTGATGTCGAGAGCGCGGGCGTCGAGCCGAGTCGGGTGCGGCCGGAAGCAATTCAGGCGATGAGTGAGATCGGCATCGACATCTCCGGCCAACGCTCGAAATCACACGACGAATTCGACGGACAGAAGTTCGACTACTTAATCACGGTGTGCGACAACGCCAACGAACGGTGTCCCGTCTTCGCTGGCGGATCGAAGCGCATCCACCACAACTTTCAAGACCCGCCGCCACCCGGCGTCGGCGACGAAGCATCGCGCCTGAAAATCTTTCGCCGTGTGCGCGACGAGATACGCGAATGGATGGCCGACTTCATCTCGAAAAATGGCTCTGGTGAAACGACGTCAGACCGCTCAACCATACCTTAAACTGCAAAGTCTTTTTGCGACGAAGCGGTGCATCTTGACTGGTGATTCGGGTTGATGCTCATCACAATCTCTCAGGGCTTAATCTCGAAGGTGATGGTCACCCATTTGGATTCGTAGTTCAGCCCCGGTTCGTCTGACGGTTGAATGTGGATCATCTTCACGTACCACTTGCCCGCGCCGGTTAACTTGAAACGCGCAATGCCGTTCGCGTCGGTGCGTGCGCTGATTTCGCGTGACAGGCGTTTCGCTTTCGTCTCTCGATTTGCCAGCACGAATTGATTCACGAGCGGTTGACCGTCGAGCGTGCATAGCACTTCAAGGATTTGCCCGACTCGCAAATCATACGGGTTCTGCCGCGGAATGATTTCAACCGGGTAACCGAGCGCCCGTCCGTAATTGTCTGAGCGCGCGTCTCCGACTTGCAGAATCGCCCGGACATGCTTCGAGTATCGCTCGCGCACGTCCTTGCCAAGTTGATTGTCTTTCCGGCGCGCGGCGAGTGTGTCAGGAAGGCCATCGTGCGCCAGGTAGTTATTGAATTCCTTCGCCTTCAAATCAATCTCGCGCGGCTTTGTCGAAAGGCCGACGACATAGGTTCCCTCCCCGGCGGTCTTCATCGTCAGCAGCGACATTTCTCCTTCGTCGCGCCAATCGGACGCGGGCGGATGTGTAACTTCGCCTTGTGGGGCGACGATGCTGACATCCTGCATCCGGTCGCGCTTGACCGCGCCTTCGCTGTTTTGAAAAGAACCGTTCAGAAGCCGCACTGTTACAGTCGAGTTTGGACGCAAGAAGTAAGAGTCGGGTTTTAAGAAAAGATCGTGCGCGGCGATGGAAGCAACCAGACAGAATAACGACAAGGAGGCGAGCAGAAATTTACGAGTCACAGAGACTTCATCCTTTCGAGGTCACTAAATCAGTGCAACGAGAATGGGACATGAGTGTTATTACTTACGTTTCGCTGATTTTATTTTGAGATTGACAAAATGGGATAACCTCAGCAGATGTCAAATAATGCTGAGAACTTACCCGTCACGAACGAGCGCGTGGACGATATTCCGCTGCGGCTCGCACAGTTGAAAGAGATGCGCGTGCCGGAACTGCTCAATGAATCTTTTCCTACCCACGGCAATTGGCAGGGCTTGAAGCTTGGGCATCTGGTGACGGTCTGGTTGGCCTTCATCCTGTCGGAG
>JACDEG010000691.1 GCA_013816505.1 Pyrinomonadaceae bacterium
ACACGCGCACGGTATCTCGACCACACAACGAGTTGGCAACGGCGGCCATTGTTGGTTCGCTGTCTCGCCAACGTCGGACATAATATAAGGAGATTTGAACATGGCAGCGAAAGCTCGATTCGTAATTACGCTGGCTGCGGTGCTATTCGTCACCGCGCATTATGCGGCGGCGCAGACGACCGGCTCGATTTCAGGAGCGGTGGAGGACGAAAAAGCGGCGGCGATCCCGAGCGCAACCGTCACTGCGCGCAGCGTCGAGACCAATACCTCGCGGACCGCGCAGACGGACAACGAAGGCCGCTATCGCTTTGAGAATTTGCCGGTCGGCGCCTACGAGGTAACCGTCGAGGCTCCCGGCTTCGCCAAGTACGTGCAGACGGGCATTACGCTCGCGGTCGGCCAACCGGCCATCGTGGATGTGGCGATGCGGGCGGGCGGTGTCCAAGAGGTTGTCACCGTGACGGAGAACGCCTCGCTGTTGAATACCAGCACGGCGGAGGTTGGCACCCGGTTCGACGCGCGGCGTATTTCGGAACTGCCCCTTGCCACCAACCGTAACGTCTACAACGTCGCTCTCTCTGCCGCTGGCGTCAGCCAGTTGGGGAGTGGGCAAACCGCTTTCTCGAGCGACGGCCGGACGAGCATTAGTTACTCGGCGAACGGCGGTCGCGTCCGCTCGAACAACTTCATGATTGACGGTCAGGACAACAACGACGCCGGCGTCGCGGGCACCGTGCAGCCGCTCAACAATCCCGACCTTATTCAAGAAGTGCGGCTCGTCACTAATCAGTTCACGGCGGAGTTCGGGCGCAACTCAAGCTCCGTCTTCAACGCCATCACAAAGAGCGGGACGAACGAATTTCACGGCTCAGGTTTCTGGTTTCATAACGACAATAAATTGAATGCCCGCAACAATCTCGATAAAGCCGCCGGAAGAACTGAGGCTCCATTCCGCATCGAGAATCAGGTCGGCGGAACGTTCGGCGGCCCGCTCAACCTACCGCGCTTCGGCGAGGGTGGCCCGGCCTTTTACGAAGGGCGCGACCGGACTTTTTTCTTCTTCTCGATTCAGCGTTGGTTTGACCGTCAACTCGGTTCGGGAACTACTCTGAACGGCGCTCCGACCGAGCAGGGCCGTCAAATCCTTCAGCAGGCGGCGGGCAATCGCTCGCAGGTGGCCGCCCTGCTCAGATTCCTTCCGGCGGCACAGACGCCGATTGGGAAGTCTGCGGATTTCACAGTCGGCGGGCAAAACTTTGCCGTCCCCCTCGGCTCGCTGACAGGTTCAACTTCGTTCTCTTTCAACGATTGGCAAACGTCCCTGCGTCTGGATCACCGCATCAACGCTGACCACACCCTGACGGGGCGTTATCTTTACGACGACCAAGACATTACAGGGGCAGGACAGGCAACGCCCTCGGGACTGTCTTCGCAAACCGTGGGGCGAAACCAGTCCGTGAATTTGTCGCTCATCAGCGTGCTCACTTCGCGCACGGTGAACGAGATTCGCGGGTCGTATCTGCGCGGCGTCTCGACAACGGGCGCGCAAGACCCTTCTTCGGAACTGATCCCGTCCATCGAAATCTCGGAACTCGGCTTGACCGGCTTTAACGCCGACACCAGCCGCACCGGGATCGGCCTCGCTATTAATCTCCCCCAGTTCAGTTACCGAGAGAATTACCAGTTAACGGACAATTTCTCATATACAGTGGGCAACCACGCGACGAAGTTCGGCATTGACATTCGGCGTAATAAGCTGAAGCAGTTCTTCTTCCCGACCATCCGGGGCCGCTTGGCTTATTCCAGCCTGGACCGTTTCGTGAACGACGTGGCCGACGTGGCGACGATCAACAAACCGCTCGCGGGCGGCCAAGACGTTTATTACTACGACTGGACGGATGTCTTCGTATACGGGCAGGATGAGTGGAAGGTGAGGCCGAACTTCAGTCTGACCTACGGCCTGCGCTACGAAAGTCCAGGCCAGCCCATCAGAGACTTGGTGGCGATTAACGAGCGCATCCTGCAAGCGGCGGGCGGCAACCAAGGCTTCGCTTTTGCGCCCGTGCCGAAGCGCGACAAGAATAATTTCCAGCCGCGTATCGGCTTTAATTGGAACCCACGCACCGAGGGCGGCGGGGTGTTTGGCTGGCTCACCGGCGGCGACAAACTCGTGCTGCGCGGTGGCTACTCACGCACAAACGATTACGCCTTTACGAACATCGCCTCCAACATCGCCAGCTCTTTCCCCTTCGTCGCGGCCGTCACCTTAGCGACCACCCCGCAGTCCATCGCGGGCGGCCCCGGCGTCAACAATGCCTTCGTCGTGACGCCCGCCATTCAAGGCGCGACCGGACTTAACCCGGCGACGCTCACGCGCACTATCGTCGCCGCCGACTTCCGCTCGCCTTCGACGGATCAGTATAGCTTGGAGATACAGCGCGAGTTGTCACGTGATGTGGTGCTGCGGGTCGGCTACGTTGGCACGAAGGGAAACGGCATCTTCCAAACGATTGACGGCAACCCGCGCTTGCCATACTCCACGACCCGCGTTGATCCGACACGCGCAATTATCCGTTTGCGCGCCAACGCCGCCTCATCAATCTACCATTCGATGCAGGTCAGTTTTGACAAACGTCTGAGTCGTGGCTTCAGCGCTGGGGTTCACTATACGTGGAGTTCGTTCATTGACACTGCATCGGAGATTTTCAATCCGTCAACCGGTGAAGTGGCCGTCTCGCAAGACTCATTCGACCGTCGTGCGGATCGCGCGCGTTCCGGCTACGACCGTCCGCACCGCTTCACCGGCAACTTCGTTTACGAGTTGCCTTTCTACCAAGACCAGAGAGGCTTTGTCGGGCACTTGCTCGGCGGTTTCCAAGTCAAC
>JACDEG010000231.1 GCA_013816505.1 Pyrinomonadaceae bacterium
TCCGGTCATTTGCAAACGAGCGGCCGCCCCTTGTCGCTTGGTAAGATAGCGATTAACAATGATTTGCTCGTCGCTACCGAGATGGTTTCTAAACGTTTTAATAATTATGAGTGGCCTTCTCTACGTGGTGAGAATCACCTCTTGTAAAGAAATATTCGATTACATTCATCAAACATGGAATCTATGTAAGATGCTGGCGAATCAGATGTAACTATCTTGAAACGTTTAATACTCTGGTCTTAGATACTTGTCAAGAAATTTGTTCGTTGATTACGACAAATATTCAACAGGCTGTGATTGTTCTGAAACGTTCCAAATAAGAGAATAACCGTGTTTTTGGTGAATATAATCTATTTTGCCTGTAAGATTATCTAACGCACTGTACGTTTAATTAAAATTTCTCATATACAAGTATGTTCAAAATCCATTACTCTTAGAAATTATGCAGTTGAAATTAGGTTTGTTGAAAACAAAGGGCTTGGTGAATCTAAGGCTGCTGCAAAGAGCGATTAAGGTCGCAAGAAGGTATTCAAGCTGATGTTGATGCCGGAGCAGAATATGTAATGACCGTTTAGCGCATTAAAGCGAAACTTTGAATTAATTTGGAGGTAGAGTATTGGACGGCAGGCGAGCAACAAAGACGAAACAGGTTACCATGCATGATGTGGCACGACTGGCCAATGTTTCCGTGGCAACGGTCTCAGCCGTGATCAATGGCAAGAACGGAGTGAGCGCGAAACTCACCACGCAGGTCAAAGAAGCAATGGTGAACCTGGATTACCATCCAGACCTCATCGCTCGCAGTCTTAAAGTCGGGCGCACGCATACGATCGGAATGATCGTGCCTGATGTGACCAATCCTTTTCACACTGAAGTGATACGCGGCGTCGAAGATGAAGCGCGGTTGAATGGCTACTCCCCCATGTTGTGTAACTCCAATGAAGACCCGGAGCAGGAGCGACATCTTCTCGCCACGCTCTTTTCTCAACGTGTCGATGGCGTACTGCTGGCGGCTTCAGATTCTTCCGCCGCCTATGACCGCTTGACTCGTCGGCGCTTCCCGATAGTCTTTATCGACCGGGTGCCTGCGGGGCATACCAAAAGAGCAGTGGTCACGGACAACCTGGGTGCGGCTTATGATGCCACCAAATACTTGATCGGTCTTGGCCATCAACGCATCGCTATCATTGCCGGACACCTTCATCTTTCGACCGGCTTTGACCGAGTGGAAGGCTACCGGAAAGCGATGCAGGAAGCCCACCTGCCCATTCGCGAGGAATACTTTCAACGCGGTGATTTCCAACTTGAGAGCGGCCACCGGTGCGGTTTGCAATTACTGCAGATGGCCGACCCGCCGACGGCCATCTTCTCCTGTAATAACAAGATGACGCTGGGGTTGATGCGCGCGCTCGCGGAGTCCCAGGTGCCGTGTCCTGAGCGCGTGAGCATTCTGAGTTTCGACGACTTTGAGTGGGCCGCAAGTTTTAGCCCTAAGTTAACGACAGTTGCCCAATCAACCCGTGAAATGGGCAAGCAAGCGATGCGGATGTTGTTAAGAATCATGGACCCCGACGGAGAAGACTCAGAACCCAATGAAGAGAACATTGTGATGCTTAAAGCCGAACTGCGCATCCGCGAATCGACCGCGCCGCCAGGAAGATAGCGTTGCAAATTGTGGTTGAGACGGGCTGAGTGGAGCGACTGCTCATTCGCTATTGCTGTAATAGTCTGTCGGTAATGCTTAAGTTGAACCACGCTCCTGGAATTCATCCTTGTGGGTATGGGAGTTTCACGCCACGGTTTCTTTTACCCGGCGCTTCCTTTCAACCGCTCGTATTGTCGGACGTAATGCGAGTACATTACATTCAAAGTCTCTTCTTGCAGTTCTGTATCCATGGCGGCTTCAATCTCTTCTACAAAATACTTAAAAGAGTGAATTCTCTTCTGCTGAGTCTTTATTAGCACGGCAATCATGGCCACCTCTATAATCCTTAAATCGGTGCCGTTGAATCGTTCGGCTTCCTTGTCATCCCGTGGCTTCCAGTGATTTCCCGGCAGGTATTTCAGATATAGATTGACGATGGTGGTAAGAGTTTTCCACTTTATCTTCTGTCTTCTTTCTTCTATAGGCTCCTTGGCTCCCACAACGGCGCTTTTGTGGGCTCCCACATACTCCAGGTAGTGGGAGCCTGCCAACTCTACAAAATCCTGCAAGTCAATTCCCTGTTGGATGCAAAATGTCCTAAATGCCTTAGAAATCTCAACAGGTAGTCTAATGTGGTGTCGAGTTCTTCCAGGTATGTGACGGTCGTTTTTATGTCTTTTGTGGGCTCCCACTATTTCGACTTCCAGGCTCCCACTTCTTTCAGTTGTGGGCTCCTTGGCTCCCACAAACAGCTCAGATGTGGGCTCCTTGGCGTCCACAACAACCGGGTGGGCTCCCACGATTTTAAATTGTGGGAGCCCAGTTTCCCTAGTTGTGGGCTCCTGTTCAGTTATTTGTGGGCTCCCACTCTCTTCTGCGGTGGGTACCTGCTCTTGATCCTTTTTGGATTTCAGAAAAGCGCCCAGACTATTCCAATTCGTTTGGCTCATCTTCTAAGCTCACTTCCTGACAGGCCAATTCTATGGCGGGTAAGGGGACTGACTTTTCACCGGCTTGCAGGGCTAAAACATAAGAGAAGTCACAGAGTTTCAATATCTCTCTGGGCGTGCCATTTGAGCGCTCATAAATGCGAGCTACGCCCTCATCCGTAAAAGGGTTGATGATGCCAGCCTTTTCGCAGCGAAACTGTATCATTTCCTTTGTTTCAGACAGCGAGAGCGGTGACAGCAGGGAAGGGAGGTACATCCTCGACCTTAAAGCTTTTTTGCTGGCATCGAGGAGTTTCGTGCGGAGTTCCAATTGTCCCGCCAGGACTATCTGCAAAAGTTTGTACTCATTAGTTTCAAAATTCAGAAGAGTTCTTATTAATTCCAAGTGCGGGCCCTTCAATCTTTGAGCTTCATCGATCATTAAAACGACGGTCTTTTCCGCCCTGTCCTGTTCAATCAGAAAACCCCTGAGTTCGTTTTCTTGTTCAATAAAGCTTCTGCGGCGCGGCAAACCAACATCGGCGCAGATGGATTTGAGCATAGCAAAGTCGGAGGGAAAAGATGGTGAGGGTACCAGAATCGGTACATATTTGGCGTCGTCAATGTATTCGGTAAACAGGTATCTCAAGACAGCCGACTTGCCGAGTCCCACGTCACCCATAATCGAGGTCAAACCAGCTCTGGTCGAAACGACGTGTTTAATTTTAAAAAGCGTCTGCTCCAACGAGCTTGTCAGATATAAAAGGTCAGGATGTGGGGAGATACTAAATGGTTTGGTACGCATCTGTGGCTTCATTAGCCAGAGGCATATATCATAGTTGAAGTTGTGTGTAAACTCTTATTTTAACAGGGGGGGGTGATATCTGACTGTTGTCTTTAAGCGTGAAACGGTTTTTCAAGGACTCTGATGAGAAAGGGTGCGCCGCGGAACGCGGTGCTGAATCGTTGACACAGTCAACAAGAGTTCGGAGGGATACTCTTGGGCCATCCGATTCACCTGGAGGTGAAAGCCGAAGGGGACAAGAGCATGTCGGAGAAGCGGAAGTCATCCGAAGACGCTTACGGTGTCGTTCCGCAAGGCCCGCACGATATGGCGAAAGCTACACTGCCTGAACCCTAATCCCCAGTGGTGCAACATCACGCCCATCGCCAACAACGTCTACGGGCGATGCTGTCAGGAGCGGACCGTCTCCCTTGTGCGGGACGTACCCTCCGCCTGGCAGACGACGGGTAGCGAACCCGTTCAAGGAGATGAGTAGGGCGCCTACAGTCGTGCTCGACACGTTCAGCACTAACGGAACGCGGGATCGCCTACGGGGCGCGAGCCCTAGGGCGACGGAGTCCCAGTAGTAGTCCGAGGTCGGGAGAGCCGATCACATGGCGAAGTGGGGCAGGTGATTTGACGACCAACAAGCGAGGTACGCGAGATGCGGAACGCCGAAACTGTCTTGGGAGTCATCCGCGAACGTGCGGCATAGATCACTGGAGAGCGATGTGACACGGAAACGGTCACGCATCGTTCGGAGGGGGGCCGTTGGAAAAGTACCTACAAGGTAACTCGCTGGCGGCCTACCCTACGAATTAGAAACTCTATTTTGACTTAATTGACTATAGAAGAAGGTAATTGTTTCTATATCTTTTGAAGTTGAATAATTTCTATGTCCGAAACAATCCAACACGAAGATGGGCGCGTTGAGCTGTGCGATTACGCAAGCATCAGTTCGAGTCCGCTCTATAACGATGACCTTGCGCCCGTGCCCGTCGAGCGGCGTAACTGGACGACTTATAACTACGCCGCGCTCTGGATCAGCATGGCGCACTGCATCCCGACGTATATGCTCTCTTCGGGTTTGATTAGCGCGGGCATGAATTGGTGGCAGGCACTCGCCACAATTCTTCTCGGCAATACGATTGTCCTCATCCCTATTTTGCTCAACTCTCATCCGGGCACGAAGTACGGGATTCCGTTCCCCGTGTTTGCGCGGGCGAGTTACGGCACGATTGGATCGAATCTTCCGGCGTTGATGCGCGCGATTGTCGCGTGCGGTTGGTTCGGCATTCAGGCCTGGATCGGCGGGCAAGCTCTGCACACGCTGTTTCGCGCGATCATTCCGTCATGGGACACACTTCTTGGCGGAGCCGTCGGCGGGCACACGCCGACCGAGTGGCTTTCTTTCCTGCTGTTTTGGGCGCTCAATATTTTCATCATCTATCGCGGAATGGATTTGCTCCGACGCGTCGAGAACTGGGCGGCTCCGTTTGTGTTGGTGATGACAGCAATACTCGTCGTGTGGGCGTTGTGGCGCGCGGGCGGAGTCGGATTTCTATTGAATGAACCGGGACGCTTTCGCACCTGGTCAGAATTTAGGCCGATCTTCATTCCGTCGCTGACGGCGATGATCGGATTCTGGGCGACGCTCTCCTTGAACATGCCGGACTTCACTCGCTTCGGTCGCAGCCAGCGCGAGCAAGCCATCGGGCAGGTGGTCGCGCTTCCGACCACGATGACGGTCTTTGCCGCGATGGGCATTCTCATCACATCCGCCGCCATCGTCATTTACCCGCAGATGAGCATCAACGAACTGTGGGACCCGGTGAAGTTGATTGGACAATTCGATCAAGCATGGGTGGTGGGCGTTTCGATGTTCACGGTCGTCGTCGCCACACTCTCGGTCAACATTGCGGCGAACGTCGTCTCGCCCGCCAACGATTTCGCCAACGCTTTTCCGCGCTGGATTTCTTTTCGCACCGGCGGACTCATTACGGGCATCATCGGAATCTTGATGCAGCCCTGGCGTCTGCTCGCTGACCCTTCCGGTTACATATTCAGTTGGCTGCTCGGATATTCGGGCGGCTTGGGTTCGATTGCCGGAGTATTGATTGCGGACTACTGGCTCGTGCGTCACAAGCGACTCGACCTCGGCGATCTCTATCGCACGCAAGGCGTTTACACTTACGCGCGCGGCTGGAACTGGCGCGCGGTCGTGGCAACATTAATCGGTTGCGCGCTGGCGTGGATCGGATTGGTCGTGCCCGCTCTCAGACACGTGTATGACTACGCATGGTTTGTCGGCTTCGGCGCTTCCGCTGTCGTGCACTTAGCTTTGACGAATCTCGCGCCGCCACAAGAGTCTTAAGCCTACGAAGTAGGCGACAGCATAAAGCCCAGCCCGTCAGGGCTGGGCAACGACGCGCCAATCACGTTTAAGCCCGTGAAACGGGCGGCAGCCCCTTGAAGGAAATCAGATGCCGCAATCCTACTCTAATTTGATTTATCACATCGTATTCTCAACGAAAAACCGCGAACCGTTGATTGTTGATGCTGTGAAATCAAGATTGTACGACTACGTCGGCGGCACGATTCGCAAACAAGGTGGCATCGCTCTCGCAATTAACGGGATGGCTGACCACGTTCATCTTTTAGCGAAACTGCGTCCCGACAAAGCTGTGTCTGATGTCTTGCGCGATTTGAAAGCAAATGCTTCCGGCTGGATGCACGAAGTGTTTCCTGAATTGAAAGATTTCTCTTGGCAAAACGGTTACGGCGCGTTTACCGTCAGCCCATCGCAAATCGAGAAGGTGCGCGCATACATCGCTAATCAAGAGTTGCATCATGCGAAGCGTTCTTTCCGCGAAGAGTTTGTTGCGTTGTTGAAGGCGAATGAAGAATTTGACGAGAAATATCTGTTGACGTGAAGCTGCCGCCCGCTTGTGCGGGCTTGGTTGTTTTATCATCGCTCTAACCCCGTGCTTACGCACGGGGCTTTATGCTGTCGCCGTCTTCGACGGCTTAAAAGCAATCCTTTAAGACGTGATGGATGAGGAAACATTCTATGGCACGAACTGTTAAATGCGGATTGATTCAAGCGACGAACGCCGCGCCGACCGACGCGCCGATTGAAGAGATTAAACGCGCCAACATCGAAAAGCATCTCGGCATGATTGAGGATGCGGGGCGCCGGAGCGTGCAGATTCTCTGTATGCAGGAGGTTTTCACGACGCCTTACTTTTGCGCCGAGCAGCAAACACGTTGGTACGAAGCGGTGGAGAAAATTCCTGATGGGCCGACCGTGCGTTTGATGCAAGAGGTCGCCAAAAAACACAACATGGTGATGATCGTTCCGATTTATGAAGAAGAGATGACGGGAGTTTACTACAACACGGCGGCGGTGATTGATGCCGACGGAAAATATCTGGGCAAGTATCGCAAGAACCACATTCCGCACGTCGCGCCCGGCTTCTGGGAGAAGTTTTATTTTAAGCCGGGCAATCTCGGCTATCCGACATTTGAGACGGGTTATGCGCGCATCGGCGTCTATATTTGCTACGACCGGCATTTCCCTGAAGGCGCGCGGGCACTCGGATTAAACGGAGCGGAGGTCGTCTTCAATCCTTCCGCGACCGTCGCGGGACTTTCAGAGTACTTGTGGCGTTTAGAGCAGCCCGCACACGCCGTCGCCAACGGTTATTTCATCGGCGCGATCAACCGCGTCGGTCACGAACAGCCTTGGGACATCGGCGAGTTTTATGGACAAAGCTATTTTTGTGACCCGCGTGGGCAGTTCGTCGCCGAAGCCCCGCGCGATGTGGACGCGCTTGTCGTCGCCGACCTCGATTTGGATTTGATCCGGCAGGTGCGCAACACATGGCAGTTCTTCCGCGACCGGAGACCAGACACTTACGATTCGCTCGTCGCGGATTGAGGAAACGAGCGATGCAGGAACGACAAAGATATTCATCGGGAATGAAGTGGGAATCAATCGTCGGCTACTCACGCGCCGTGCGAGTCGGCAATCGCATTTACGTGACGGGTACGACTGCGACCGACGAAAGCGGCAATATCGTCGGCATCGGTGATGCTTACACGCAAACAGTTCAATCGATCAAGAACATCGAACGGGCTTTGCATGCGTTGAATGCGGAACTTAAACACGTCGTCCGCACCAGAATGTTTGTCACAGACATTTCGCGTTGGGAAGAATACGGCGGAGCGCACGGTGAATTTTTCCGCGACGTTATGCCCGCGACGAGTATGATTGAAATCTCGAAGTTGATTGATCCGAACATGCTGATTGAGATTGAAGCCGATGCCGAATTTTGATCAAAACCATGTCCTTAACACACGATTCGCCGATTAATATCGAGCAAATAGAACGCAACTTCCGCGAGATTGCGCCGCCGCTCAACGCTGCGGAAGCGATTCTTGAATCGAATCGATGCGTTTATTGCTATGACGCGCCGTGTATGCACGCCTGTCCGACGCACATTGACGTGCCCGCATTCATCAAAAAGATTGCGAGCGGCAATATGACAGGCTCGGCGCGCGTGATCTTCGATGCCAACCCGATTGGCGCGACGTGCGCGCGCGTCTGCCCCGTTGACGTTCTGTGCGAAGGCGCGTGCGTTGAAAAGACGTTGATGGATAAACCTATCGAGATCGGGAGGCTGCAACGCTACGCGACCGATTATGCGATGAGCACGGGGCGTGAGCTTTTTCGGCCCCGTGCACTGAACGGTAAATCCGCCGGCATCATCGGCTCAGGTCCTGCCGGGCTCTCATGTGCAACATATCTCGCGCGCCTCGGTTATGCCGTCACCATCTATGATCGCCGCGTGCTTCCGGGCGGACTCGACACCTACGGCATGGCAGAATATAAGATGTCGCAGCTGGCTTCAGTGAGTGAAGCACAGATGGTCGAGCGTCTCGGCGTCACGTTCAGGATGAACACGGAAATCGGGCGCGAGGTCTCGATTGATGAACTTCAATCCGCACACGATGCGATCTTTCTCGGTATCGGCTTAGGCGCGACGGCTCGCTTGGAGGTTCCCGGCGAGACTCTTCCGGGCGTGTACGATGCGCTTGATTTCATCGCGCGCGTCAAGACCCGCGATTGGAAAAGCGTCCCGCTCGGTCGCATAGTCGCCGTGATCGGCGCGGGCAACACTGGTGTAGATGCGGTCACGCAGGCGAAGCGTCTCGGCGCCGAGCGCGTGCTGATGATTTATCGCCGCTCCGCGCGCGAGATGCCCGCGTATCAATACGAGTACGAATTGGCGAAGAAAGATGCCATCGAGTTTTGGTGGCAGACCGCGCCAATTGAGATTATTGCGAAGCCGGACGGTTCGGGCGTCGCTGCGCTACGCTGCGTTCGCATGGAACTGGGCGAGCCGGACGCTGCCGGACTCCGTGCGGTGCAGCCCGTCCCCAGTTCGGAGTTTGATATTCCGTGCGACATGGTCATCAAAGCTCTCGGACAACAAAAGATGCGCTCGTTTCTGAAAACCGTTCCCGGCATCGAACTCGATCCGGCGGGGCGCATCGTCGTCAACGCGGAAACCATGCAGACAACGAATCCGAAATTCTTCGCGGGCGGCGATTGTGTCAACGGCGGACGTGAAGCCGTTGACGCATCGCAAGCGGGCAAGCTGGCCGCGCAAGGCATTCATCAAGCGTTGACGGGCGAGCGGGTTGAATTCGCCGGTGCACGCGTTCCCTTTATCGAGAAAATTCACGGCGAGATGCCGCACGCAAATCCTGTTGCCTAAGACAGTCCGGCGACACTGGCACAAAATTTAGGAGTGAAATCATATGGCGGACCTGAGCGTTAACATTGCTGGAACGCGAGCAACCTAAAGAGAATGAAATCGTTATTAGTTGTTAGACGATACCTGTATGAGGAGCCTCATCATACCCAGTTAGAGTTTGTAGTTTCAAACGGCAACTTT
>JACDEG010000232.1 GCA_013816505.1 Pyrinomonadaceae bacterium
TTCGTCACGCAACGTGACCAGATATTTCTTTTTCGGCATGATTGGTCTGGCTCCTATGGGGATAATGTCACCAGATTTTACCGGTTCAAAGAACATCCATCAACGTTACCGTGATGATCTACTAGATGTTAGTATTCAAAATCGACTTGACGCCGCTCGTCATTTGATCGACGACTTTACTCATCACTTCAATGTGCTGTGATACTTGATAGAGTCGTGCCTGGAGGCCGAGCAGTTCGCCCGTCGACAGTTCATTGTTGGAGTGTAAAATACGTTCCACCTCGCCCCACTCGCGCTCGACCTGGCCGAAAGTCCCCTTCATGTCGATTCCCTGTGGGACGCTCCCTTTACCCTGCATCGCCTCGCGCAACAGGGTGAGCCGTGAATGCGGGTCGATCATGTCGTGGTGCAGGGCGCTCCCCTTTTTCGCACCCGGCTCTATCGGGCCGAGG
The DNA here is from genome assembly GCA_013816505.1 of Pyrinomonadaceae bacterium. Classification (GTDB taxonomy): domain Bacteria; phylum Acidobacteriota; class Blastocatellia; order Pyrinomonadales; family Pyrinomonadaceae; genus JACDEG01. The sequence goes on from JACDEG010000232.1 coordinate 453, forward strand.
CGTTCCATCAATTCAATGCGCAGCCGCTCGATGGTTGAGCCTGAGACGCCCGATGGCGCGTTGATCCCGGTCGCCCCGCTGACGCCGGAAGCTTCCGGGGACGAGGGCGTCGTCCCGTCACGTTGCAGAACGCTCTCGAACGCAGAAGAACCTTGTTGCTGCTGAAAAGGTTTGGCTCCGTTGCTGCCGCCCCCCAACTGATTCTGCTGCAACTCGTTGATGCCCGGCACTAATGAACCGATTGGATTGCTCATGATTTATCCCTTTCACACAACTAAGTGCTTGTCAGAAATTGAGTCGTTCGTCGAAATCTCTTACGCGCGCAAATTACCTTCATATTAATTTATCGGCAGATTACGCTAAATGTTTCCTGATTGGCCGAACTTTTTTTCTTTTATTTTGGATTAGGAACCAATAGGTCATAAAAGCTGTGTCAAAAGCGCGCGGGCACGTACCTGATGGAGCGACAACGGGTCGAACACTTGCCTGCTCGACAGCTCGACGACCATCTGTAAATCTCTGATCGCGGCGTGTCGTTCGCCGAGCCGCATATAAGTCTCGCCTCGATTCGTGAGTGCCGCGATGTCCGCCGGGTCAGATTCCAAAGCCGCGGAAAGGTATTGCAGAGCTTGTTGCAATTCTCCATTACGAAGGTGCAGTGCGCCGAGCGCGGTCTGAAAGTAGGCGGTCGCCGGGGCGAGTGCCGCCAATCCCTCAAAGATTGTGATCGCCTCGTCGTTGCGCCCCTGCTGCGCCAATTTATAACCCAGGTCGGCGATGACGCGCATCTCCTCCGTGTTCCAACCGGCGGCGGCGCCGAGTGACACGCGCGACTGCACCCAGTCTTGCTCGAATTTAGTCATCAACGACAGCCCAAACCTGTGCTCCGAAAGTTTTATTAGCATACCATGAGTGTCCAATTTCAGAGGTAGAGCCGAAGCTTTTGGAATGATAAATGCTGATGTCTGGTGAACTTCCCGAAAGCTAACCGCTCGCCACTTCTGATTGGCCGACTCGTATTTCGTTTATTCCGTAAAATATTTTTGCCGAACCAGAAAATAAATTCGCCAAACCAGGAAACATTTTCAGAGAAGTGCCGATAACTCTTTATACAATTTGCAGAAATCTATTTCTCAGTGCTCAGCACATCAGACTTGAGGAGGCGGAACATGAAATTGAGTTTAGGCGGCATCGTCGGAATGGGGCTGAAAGCCATCGGTTTGGGCAAGATTGCGCCGTTCATCTCGGCGGCTATCAATTTCGCGACTGGTAATCCGTGGGCGGCGGCGATGGACGCTGCCGAAATCCTCGGCGGCATCAAAGGTCTTGGCTTCCTGAAGAACGTGGCGGCGATGGCCCCGCTCGGCGGCTTCGGGAAAGGCGGCTTCAACCCTGCCCAAATGTTCAGCAAAGGCGGCGGTCTGTCACTCTCGTGCCTCGGCGACATTCGGTCCCTGTTCAACGTGGCGAACACGGCGACCGGCGGCAAGCTCAATAAGTTCTCTGCCGCTCTGAATCTGATCGACAACACGCTTCAGACCACCTCGATGATCCGCCAAACGATGGCCGACTTTCAGACCGCCAACACGCGGATTTGAGTCGGTAACATGCGGGCATTTGGTTAGCTCACTCAATCGGTTAATTCACTCGACTGCCAGCCGCAATGCATTCACTGCGGCTGACAGTCGAGTCTTCCCATCAACTTAAATCGTCCGATTCGCCGGTATTCATCCGCTAATACTTTGAAAATTATGATGAAAACGAATCTTGCGCTTTGGCAAGCGTAAGTGGCACAAGCAGGGCATTCACAAAGGAGCAAAAGCAATGGGCATCAATCGCATTCCTGGGGGCTTAGGCAGTGTAGGCGGCACTGGTGATCATGAACCGCTGCCGCCGAAGGCAGCGACACCAGCGTTTGTGCCGACGACAATGGACACGGGAGCCGCAACCAAACTCGGCGATCAGCAGTTGTATGGTGACTACCGACGAATCATGGCTGAAGCATTGTGGGCGCGGAGAACTCAAGAGGTACAGCGAACCGAAGCTGCACAACAACCCGCTTCTGCACAGCAGACAGGCGAGTTCCGTGAAGTGACAGTTGACCAGATGCGCGGTGTCATGTCGCATCGTTGGCAAGCAAGAAAGCCGCGCATGACACCTAAGATGAGTCCGCAGATTCGTGAAAAGTTGATGCAACGATACGAGCGCAGGCAAACAGCGATTGATGCAAAGCTGACAGATTACACACGCCGTTTAAATGACACTATGCGGAGATTTGAAATCAACACGCCGCTCAAACAAGCGATGTTTCTGGCAACTATCGCAGAAGAAAGCGTTGAGATGAGAGTGGGGACAGAACAGCCGAGCAAGTACGCGAGCAGCCGCGCCACATACAAGGGACGCGGCTTGATTCAGTTGACACATGAAACCAACTACCGTGAAGCAAGTGAATATCTTGGGAAAGGTGATTTGATAGTAAAGCAGCCAGCGCTTGCCGCTACCAAAGAATACATGTTCGATACCGCCGGATGGTTCTGGTCAGTCAAACAATCCGGGCAGTATCAAGAATCGCCTAACAGCCGCATTGGTGATGAGCCGCGTGCCGACTTGATGGACTTTCGTGAAGCAGCAGGGTTAGTCAACGGCGGACAGCGTGACCGGCTACTCATCCACTGGGGGACACGCCTTGAGTACTACAAGAAAGCACTCGAAGCGTTCGAAATACCAGTCAGCGAAGAGATGCAGAAGAGCCTTGACGAGCAGATCAAAAGCTATCAAGGCAAGAACCACATACGTCACCCGGAGCAAAGCTGGTGGGATTCGCCAGCCGGAAAGAAAGACCCATTGCGTAAGAAGTACGGAATCAAGTAATGAATGCGTATCGAGCAGCGTGGTTGCCAGTAGTGTGTGCTCTCATTTGCGGAGCCTGTAATCAAGCAGTAACAAAGAGTGGAGCTACGCAAAGTCGCCCCGCTCCGGTTGCTTCGGTCTCATCGGCTGTTACTTCAGTAAATTCGGTCGAGCCTTCTCCAACGCCACAATCAAAAAGCCGCGTTGCTGCCCAACCGGATGAGTATGGTCAACAACGCATCCGGTTTGGGCGCGGTCGTAATACTGCGACGGTCAAAGGCTTTGTTGCGGTAGGCGAAGGAGTAAGTTACGTGGTGAGCGCGAGGGAAGGTCAGACGATGACAGCGACCATTACGTCGCGAAAGAAGGATGACGACCGCCACAATGATCCTCTTTTTCGGATTTTCTCTCCTGAAGAAGACGGTCTGAAAATCCTCAATGATGATGGAAGTCATTGGAGCGGCACGTTGACATATGCGGGCGACTACTCGATTGATGTTGATGCAGGCAAAGAGAGTGCAGAATATGTGCTCACGGTAAAAATTCAGTAGAGCAATATTACAAAAAGCCTGGGTGTCAGAAATTTTGTGTCAATGGTTGGTCGGACGGCTCGTCCGAGGAGATCCATCTCACACATACATCTTCTTTGGCTGCTTTGTTTTATGGTTGTGACGAAAGCGATACCGGCGTGCTGGCACAAACCTCATTTACACAGAAAATCTGACGCCCTCTGAAGTTTAGTTTCTTGTTCAAAACTAACTCCAGGCTCGGCTCTTTACTCTTTCAAAGTATTAGTGGGTGAGTACCGATTCGCCCTGCCTACAGAAAATTATAACTGTAGGATTTTCATGGCTTCATAAAGTTTATTGTTAACTCTACGAAGTTTTCTGACAAGTATAGTTTGGGAGTATTTTTTGAAGGTTCTATTTGTATTGTGTCTTTTCGGAGTTTCGATATTTTTCGATTGTTCTTCCCACAACCGAAAACAAACGGTAACTACTATCCAAACTGCTTTACAAAGTGGTGTGCAAAATTTGCTGACATTCAAAAACAAAGTCGGAGATGTCGAATACACGATCAACGCGAAGTTGTTAAGGAAGGGCGAACATAATGGAATCCAACTTCAAAGCGATGTTATCCAAATAAAGTATGAATTGAAAAACACCGGCGGCAAAAGTTATTTGATTTTCAATCGTGGACATCTCGGCACGGACGACAGTGTTGTTTATGTCGAGCCTCAAAGTGACGGAACGGTTGAGATTTCGCAAAAAGCATTTCGTGAACCGAAGGACAAAAAGTGCCCTTATCGTTATGTTCCAATTGTTCCCAATGCTTCCTGGTTAAAGTCTAAACAAACGGTTCACAATCAAATTGAAGTAGCTTTGCCTTTGAAAATAAAAACACCTTTTGACGACTGCACACCGCCATCGGAAATACCTGTCAAGATTGATAAAACCAAATTTTGTGTGGGCATTTCCGAAGCGGACGCAGGTAAAGTAAAAATCAATAACAAAGGTTTGGTCGAAGGTTGGCAATATATCAAAGAGCAACAACTTCTATGCAGTGACACAATAGAATTGAAGTAAATCGTCTAGGACGTCCGGTCTGGCGATAGCTGACCACAGGCAGCACGTCGTAGTGGATTATCATCTGTCTTCCTTGGTGTGGTCGGCACTCTCCGCGATGAAATCTTCTCGGGACATCCAGAATTTGCCACAACGGGCGATCAGAATTTAATCGCAGAACACTTTGTTTCAATCCTTAATGCCTTGCTATTCAAAGAAAGGCGCACGATGAACATCTCACGTCAGGTCATCGGCAAGATCAGCGACTGGTTTGACCGCTTCAATTCCAACAACTCTGCCCCACCGCGATTGCCACGGGAAGTTTACGGCGGTCAACCCGCGCTCGCGTACCTTGTCGGCGAAATTAAAGATTCGGGCGGCTACCTGCAACAAGACGTGCAAGCGGAAGCCAGGGAGCTGATCGCGGCGCATACGCACTATTTAGGGACGAACCTTGATGAAGTGGGTTTGGGCGCAGAACTCGCTCGACGAGTCGGCGAGCGGACTGAACTGGTGCGCGCCGTCTACGTACAACTCAGCCCCGGCAACAAGGTAGAAGTCGCGCGAGCGATGGTTGGCGCAATGTCGGACGACAAGTTGCGAGATGTGCGGTGGTCTGAAGGCGGGCTGGAGTTACTGCACGACATCAACCGCTGGGTAGCGAACAACTCGTTGACGGGCGACGGACAGGCGAACGTGGCGGGCGACCGACGCTTGCGTGAGCGCATCGGCGTGGCACTGACACGGCGCGATGACATCACGGAAATTACTACACGCCAAGTGCAGGGCGCGCAGCCAGAACGCGGACGAGGCGCGCAGCAGATTTATCCACCGCGGTATACGGCCGAAGACGTGCGACGGCTCTTCGGGCAGAACAGCAGCTACACTAGGCTGGACGACTGGGTGAATATCATTGCACGCGGCGAAGGCTCGTTCACCGATGCGGCGATTCTACGTGATCGGGCGGGGCTTTCTGTCGGCATCAGACAATGGACGCAGAATTCAGGTCGGCTTGGCGAATTGATGCAGCGGTACAGAGATGTGGCCGAACGGGAAGACCGACTTGCCGAGTTCCATCAAGTGTTCGGCGGACGCGAGAATGCCGAGCAGTTGCTGAGCACGCTGCGTGATAATCCAGCGCGCGTCCGTCCAGCGGATATTCAAGTCGTTTTCAGGGAGGCGGGGCGCCGCGACGTGTTCCAGCGGGCACAGATTGAAAAGGCTCGTGAAGAGATGCCAGATGAGATGCGTGGTATCGCGCAAGATCATCCTTACTCGCGCGATGGTGCGGTGTCCTCACAGTCGATGGCGACATCGCTGATTGTTCATAACATCGGCCCTCAACGTCGGGACAACGTCTACCGTCAAACGATAAGCGGGTTGTATGATGAACTGATGCAACAGCGTCCCAACCTTAGTGAGCAAGTGCGCGGCAGGCAGGTCACAGACGACATGAAGCGTGAGATCGTCACGGCGAACGTGTCGGAGCAGGAGTTCAACAACCGTCTGGCTAGCGTCGCGCCACGTGTTCTTTACACAACTCCAGCGAATTACCGTGCTCATGCGCGGGGATTGGAAATTCGTCTGAGACAAGCGATTGACATGTTCCCGCCCGAGGAGAGAGTCAACCCGGATAGGTTGTAATTCGCAACTGGAATCGTATGTTGTGGTCCTGTTTCGCCTTGTCAATTCCGATTCTGCTCGCGGCAACTTCCTGCGGGTCGATGCAATCGAGCGCAAACTTACAATCAAACGGCAGGTCGCCCTCAAAAAATGATGCACAAGTCCGTGGCGAAGGCACCAAGCAGTCGATTGACATCCGGCAGGTAGATTTTCGCAATTTCACCTTCCATGCAGATTCGGCATGTATTGATGAGAAGGAGCCGGTGCTGGTACGTGATGGGAAGTTCAGAAACGAGTCGAAGAAATTCGACGTCTCGGTGACCGATATTATCTACGGAGATTTGACTGGCGACGGGCAAGATGAAGCGGTGGTGCGACTACTTTGCATAGGGATTTCCTCCAGCCGAGCCGACGAGGCGATAATTTACACGATGCAGGCAGGTCAGCCCGTCCCGATCAGTCAGCTTGATCCCGGACACGGTGCGTTCGGAAGCATCTGGAGCATCGGCATCTCTAACGGTATTCTGACGGTTGAACGTTTGTCGTCCGAGATTGACGCCGCCACTCCCCAATACGTTGATACGGAAATGCTCCGCTGGGATGGCCGGCAACTTATCGAAGCCGGCGAACCGAAGCGGAGAAGGTACGTTCAAGAACGCCGATCAGAATTAGAAAACCGTAATGGCCGAAGCCAAGAGCGAGAACTAAGCCGCGTGCATTAACCACCGCTTGACGAAAGGGGTATGTCTAATTGCAAGTGGCACGACATATTATCATCAGGCCGCTCGGCGTTTTCTGCGGTGAACCTTTCCGGGCGCAGACGGAATTGCTACGACGGGCGATCAGAATTTGATCTTGCAAACAGACTGATGAGCGTGCTACTAATTCGGTGAATCAACATTAAGCGAAGCCGGGGCGCGGACGATGAGTAAAGAATCGACGAACAAACTCGCAGGCACTTCCGGGACAGCGCCGGCCAAATCACAGATACCGCGCCAGCAAATCGGCATCAGCGATGAAGAGTTCATGCAGATGGGCCAGATCGGCGCGATGTTTTATCAACAAGGCAAGCTCGAAGACGCCCAGACGGTATTTGAAGGTTTGGTTGAGATTGACCCTGAGAGCGGAGACGCGCACGCTGCGCTCGGCGGGTTGTTGACTCATCTCCAAAACGACGAGCAGGCGCTGGTTCACTTAAACCGGGCGATTGAATTGACGCCGGAGCAGATCGCGCCGTGGGTTAACCGCGCGGAGGTACGCATCCGGCAGCAGCAAGTCGAGGCGGCGCTGGCGGATTTAAGGCAGGCCATCGCGCTCGACCCTGAAGAGGCCGACGCCGGGGCCAACCGCGCCCGCGCGATGGTCTTCGGCATCCACGAAGCGTTGACCGCACGCATTGAGCAGGAGGAGTCGAAAACCGCCACTGGAGCGCGTGAGGCCAACCGGGTGATGTGATGGGCCACGTCAAAATCCCAGCAATTTCGACGTCCACAATTTTTTAGAAATATTTTCCCCAAAACAGGAAACATTTTCGCTGATTTGCCGATAACTTACAGTGAAATAAAAAAACAGCAAGATGCGCCTTGCTGTTGGCAATACGGGAGGCACCGCGCAGAGCTTCCTGAAGCGTTCGACTACCGAACATCGACAACTTTTGTAGACTACAAAGGAGATCACGATCATGGAACCAGTAGGAGCTAATGGCTTACAACAAGCAGCGGCGGTGAACAGAAACACTCAAGTCCAGCTTACCGACGCGCAGAACGAAGCGCTTCGCTTGACTAAAGAGATGAACGACCAGGCGGCCATCTTCCAGGCGCAGATGTCTGCGTTGAAAGCCGTCTCGGAAGCCCTCAACGCTGGCAACGATGCCCGCAACAAGGCGATTGAGAAGACCGGCGCTGCTGGCAGGTAACGGTTCTTCTATGATTCAAAAACGAGTGGGGAGCAATTATAAAGGTTGCTCCCCACTTCGATTTCTACCTACCCTCAAAGCTTCCGCCGGCAAATTCCCTTTGCCACGATATTCTTCTTGTTAAGACAAAAAGCTTCAGCAGTATTAAGAATCGCTCCCGATCCTCATTCGTTCGTCACTACTTGTTTCAGCTTTGCCGAGAGCAAGGTCCTAACCAGCTATCGAACCGGCAATCTCGCCTCGCTCTGTGTCACTTGGATATTGTCAAGAGACATCTCGTTCAAATGGTATCCGACTATTCGCCGCGCAGACTGCCGTACTCCCGCGAGTAACTTAAGGTCTCCAGCTTGACGAGCTTCAAAATAATACCTGCCGATGTCTCCCCAACCCATCGCAATCTCTTCGTGTACCCGCTGCTTTTCGGCATTGTCGCGCCCGGCGAATAACTCGTTTTTCACTAACCGAGCGCGCAACTGCGTTACCAGTGATGCGAATTGCTCTTCGTTCAGCGGCTCTGCGTCATTGCAAATCACGCGCGCGGTGCTGATTAAGTTGCCGAGAGCCACTGCCACATCGTTGGTCGACATTCTTAGTTTACGTGCATTAGTTTCGTATCTCTCAACGTACTCGTTATAAGTCCGTTCAAGCTCTTGCTTCATATTCCCGTCCTGCGCGTAGACTTCAGCCCAAACGCCAGGCGCAATAGTGCCGCCCGTTGGTTGGAACGTGGTCTCTACCCGTCCGCTTTTTATCATCAGTCGTCCGCGCTCACGTTGCGCTTGAACCGCCCGCTGATACGCGAGTTGCTGCTCCCGCGTTGGAGGCACCACACGCCGCCTGACCACGATGCCTGGCGGCGTGGCGTTGGCAATCGCAATGTTGAAGTATGGACTGGTGTAGTTCTGCGC
>JACDEG010000692.1 GCA_013816505.1 Pyrinomonadaceae bacterium
TGCCGCCGGCGATTCCGGCGGCGACGCACAACGCGATGATCGCCGACGACGAGAACCCTTTTCGCATCACCCCCGCCAGAGATGTGAGGGGCGTTGCCGGTCGGGCGTGCCGCACGGCCTCGCGGTCGAAACGCGGTGTGACGATTGTCCGCTCCCGATCATCAATCAACTCATCCTTGTCAGAAGTAGTGGTTCTTAATTGATTGTCTTGTTCCATCAGTCATTGACCTCCTTGTACGTCGCCGCCGAACCGATCTGCTGATTTGATGATTCGAGCAGACGCTATTTCCGCACCGCCGTCGGCACAAGTTTTCATCACTCCAGAGCATACACAAATCGCGCTCGTTTTTAGAAGCCTTAACCGACACCACCAGATTGGCACACGAGGCGGTTCGTCTGTATGGGCTGTGGCTTGTTCGATTTAGATGTCGGATGTCAGATGTTGGACAGTACACCTGCGTATCTTGACTAACATCCAGCATCTATCATCTATCATCTGTTCCGACCGGCCTTCACTTTTGCCTTTTACCTTTTTACTTTTGCCCTACTACTTGCGGTCGCGCGCGTCAGTTGGTAAAAATGATGAACATGAAACCGTTTCCTGTCATTTTACTGCTGCTGTCTTGCGCGGTGTTCGGGCAGGTGTGCTGCACGTCGCCCGGCACACAACCTTCCGCATCCCCCGCCACCCCGAACACCGCCCCGAACGCTGGGTCTTCTCCGGCAACAGGGAACGTCAACACTTCGGCGACCCTCACTGCGAATGACGGCACACCGTCGACGCCGAACGACGCTCGCGGTTACTTCGAGAAAGGCTCGGAGGATTACAAAAGAAACCGTGACCGCGCAGCCGCCCAAGCCTTCGAGCAGGCCATCCGACTTCAGTCCGAATACCCCGAAGCCCGTCTCAGGCTCGGCCTTGCCTACACCGCGCTTGATCGGAAAGAAGAGGCTGAGATGCAGTTCGAGGCGGCGGTCAAACAGTACAAAGATTTGATACGCCGCCAGCCGCAGGACGCGGAGGCGCACTTCAACCTCGGCGTCGCCTATGACAAGCTCGGCAAACCCGATGAAGCGTTGAAGGCACTCAAGCAGGCCGCGCGGCTCGCGCCCGACGACAGCGGCAAGCAGTACGAGTTGGGCCTTGGGCATACCAAGCTCGCGCAGTACAAGGAAGCGGTCGCCGCGCTAGAGCGGGCGATCAATCTCGACCCCGACAACTTTCGCGCCGCGGACACGCTTGACCGCGCGAAGGCGGGACTCGCCCGGCGCGAGGCCTTTCTGAAACAGATCGAGAAGGCGCAACAACGCAAGACGGAAAATCCGCAGCCTTCGCCCACGCCAGTCCAGCCACTGGGGATTCCGTCCCGACCGCCCGCGTGACGAAGGCCGCGACCGCACACGCGCCATCCTTCCGCTTCTGCGCGGAGACGTTTCTTTTACACTTATGTCCGACGTACCTGACGCTTTTTATGAACAGACACCCACTCAGTTACCCACGCGCGCTGGCCGCGATTTTCCTCTTTGCTCTCTTCTTCATTCTTCCTTCAAGCACCGCCGCTCAGCCGCCGCCCGCCGTGATGAACGCGGCAGAGACCGAGCAGGCGCTGAAGAAGCTGACCGTCCTTGGCAGCGCGCTGTACGTCGCCGCGCACCCCGACGACGAGAACACGTCGATGCTCGCTTATCTGTCGGGCGAGCGGCTGGTGCGGGCCGCGTACCTTTCGGTGACGCGCGGCGACGGTGGGCAGAATCTGATCGGCACCGAGCAGGGCGCGTTGCTCGGCGTGGTGCGCACGCAGGAGTTGCTAGCCGCACGGCGCATCGACGGCGCGGAACAGTTCTTCACGCGGGCGATTGATTTCGGCTTCTCGAAGTCGCCGGAAGAGGCGCTGCGCATTTGGGGGCACGACGCGGTGCTCGCCGATGTGGTGTGGGTCGTCCGCCGCTTCCGTCCGGATGTCATCATCACGCGGTTTCCCAGCACAGGCGAAGGCGGGCACGGTCATCATACTGCGTCGGCGATTCTCGCTGCGGAAGCTTTTGCGGCGGCGGGCGATGCGTCGCGGTTCCCCGAACAACTGAAGCATGTGCGACCGTGGCAGCCGAAGCGCCTGCTGTGGAATTCATTCTTCCGGCGCGGCACGGGCGGTGGTGGCGGCCAGCTTGCGGCGGAAGGGTCAGGACTGTTGAGCGTCGACCTCGGCGCGTACAACCCACTGCTCGGCAAGTCGTACACCGAAATCGCCGCGAACAGCCGCAGCATGCACAAGTCACAAGGATTCGGTTCAGCCGAGCGGCGCGGCACCGCGATCAATACCCTTCAGCATCTCGCCGGCGACGCGCCCGCGCGCGACATCTTTGACGGCGTTGACCTGAGTTGGCGGCGTGTGCCCGGCGGCGAAGCGGTCGGCAGGATTTTAGAGGAGGCGAACCGTGCCTATCGGCCCGCCAACGCGCAGGCGACACTGCCGCTGTTGGTGCGTGCGCACGCGGCGATGAGCAAACTGCCCGCCGACGATCCGTGGGTTGCGGGCAAGCGACGCAAGTTGCTTGAAGTGATTCGCGCGTGCGCCGGCCTGTGGGTCGAAGCCGTCTCGACCGAAGCGGCGACGACGCCCGGCGGCAAGGTGCGCGTCACCATGACGCTCGTCAATCGCTCCGACTATCCCTTCCGCGTCGAAAGCATTATGCCGCCTTTCGGCGCTTCGCCACAGACAGTCAACGCCGATCTAAAAAACAACCAACCACTCTCCACGCCGCTCACGGTGCGCGTGCCGGCGGGCGCCGTGGTTAGTCAACCGTACTGGTTGAGGAGCGCGCCGAGCAAAGGCACTTACGCCGTCACCGACCAACAGGTGATTGGCATGCCGGAGAA
>JACDEG010000693.1 GCA_013816505.1 Pyrinomonadaceae bacterium
GTTCATGACGGAGTGGAATCAGTTCCGCGCGCTCAACATGGAGCGCATCCGCGGCCTGATGCGCACGCCTAAAATCGCCGACCTGCGAAACATTTACGAGCCATCCGCGATGCGCGAACTCGGCTTCGAATACGTCGGCGTTGGCCGGTGAAACTACTTGCGATGTTTGATTTTAGATGTGCGTTGTCAATCTCGTTTGAGACGAATCTAAAACCAAAGTTGCGCCCGCTTTCAAATCCAAAATCAAACATCGAAAATTTCTTATGGCTCTCACAGGAACTGTTCTGGTCACCGGCGGCGCGGGTTTTATCGGATCACACATCGCCAAGACACTTGCCAGGAGCGGCGCGCGCGTGCGCGTCCTCGACGACCTCTCGACCGGCTACGTCGAGAATCTGGAAGAGATCGGCGGCGATATGGATTTCGTCCGTGGGAGTTTGACGGACGCCGGGACGCTCAAAAAAGCCGTTGACGGCGTTGAACTCATCTTTCACGAAGCCGCGATTCCGTCTGTCCCGCGCTCCGTCGACAACCCGCGCGAGACGCACCTGGCGTGCGTCGAAGGAACTTTCGCGCTCCTGCTCGCCGCGCGCGAAGCGAGGGTGCGACGGCTCGTCTACGCGGCTTCAAGCGCCGCTTACGGCGACCAGCCGACGCTGCCGAAGGTGGAAGAGATGCGTCCCGACCCGCTCTCGCCTTACGCCGTCGCCAAGCTCGTCGGCGAGTATTACTGCCAGGTCTGGACGCGCTCGTACGACTTCGAGACCGTCTGCCTGCGCTACTTCAACGTCTTCGGGCCGCGGCAGGACCCCAGCTCGCAATACTCCGGCGTGATCTCGCGTTTTATTGACGCCCTGATGACCGGACAGCGCCCCGTCATCTTCGGTGACGGCGAACAGTCGCGAGATTTCACCTACGTTGCCAACGTCGTCGACGCCAACCTGCGCGCCGCCGAAACGACGCGCGGCGTCGGACAAGTCTTCAACATCGCCAACGGCCAGCGCGTCACGCTTAACGAATTGTTGGGCACGCTGAAAAAGATTGTCGGCAATACCGAGGCCGCCGCCGAATACCGCGCGGCGCGCGTCGGCGATGTCAAACACAGTCTCGCCAACATCACACAGGCCCGTGAAATTTTGGGCTACGAGCCGCGCGTCGAGTTGGAGGAAGGATTGCGCGCGACGCTCGACTGGTGGAAGAACAGTCGCTTCGCCGGACAGCAGCCGTCGAAGTGAAACGATTTGCCACGCGCCGAGAAGGTTACAGTCAAGATGGTTGGATGAGAATTGGTTGCAGTTCCTGACCTTGCCCGCCCCAAAATATTCAATCCTCGCATCAACTCACCGCAGGTCCGTGATTGAGGCAAATGAAAAAGCAAATATCTAAGCTGGGAACTCTTTCGCCTCGATGCCGAAACGCTTTTGCCCCGACGATTATTTAACCTTTGGCGTGAGCGCTGTTGACCAACGTCCGCAGACTGTCGACGTAGGGCGCGCGTGCCACACCCCGGTCGGTGATGATCGCGGCGATGAACTCGTGAGGCGTGACATCGAATGCCGGGTTCTGGACGGCGACGCCTTCGGGCGAGAGTCGCTGGTCGCGGATGTGAGTCACCTCCCGTGCGTCGCGCTCCTCAATGGGAATCTGTTCGCCAGAAGAGATGTCGAGGTCGACCGTCGAGATGGGCGCGGCGACGTAGAACGGGATGTCGTGTTGACGGGCGAGCACGGCGACCATATAGGTCCCGATCTTGTTCGCGGTGTCGCCGTTGGCGGCAATGCGGTCGGCACCGACGACCACCACATCAACCTTGCCCTGCTTCATCACATGGCCGGCCATATTGTCGGTGATGATGGTCACCGGGATGTTGTCCTTTTCCAGTTCCCAGGCGGTCAGCCGCGAACCTTGAAGAAATGGGCGCGTCTCGTCGGCGAGAACGGCAACACGCTTGCCCGCGTCGCGCGCGGCGCGGATGACGCCGAGGGCCGTCCCGTAGTCGCCCGCCGTGGCGAGCGCGCCCGCGTTGCAGTGTGTCAGCACCGTCGCTCCGTCGGGTATCAATTCGCTGCCGAAGTGACCAAGCGCGCGATTGGACGCGATGTCCTCGCGGTGAATCGCCCGCGCCTCCTCGATGAGACGCAGCTTAATTTCTTCCGTATCAGAGGTCGCGGCGCGCGCGCGGCGAAAGGCGTCGCGCATCCGCTCAATCGCCCAGAAGAGGTTGACGGCGGTCGGGCGCGTTTGGCTCATCGTCTCGCACATAAAGTTGAAATCGTCTTCAAGGTCGACCGCCGACGTGCCGACGGCTTGCCGCGTCCCCAGCGCGATACCCATTGCGGCGGCGACGCCAATCGCGGGCGCGCCGCGCACGACCATTAGCTTAATCGCTTCTGCCACTTCGTCGCACGAGCGCAGCACCAAATACTTTTCTTCGATTGGCAGCAAACGCTGGTCGATCATGCGCACGCCTTCATCCGTCCACTCGACGGTTTTAATCATTGCAGTTCTTCTCCTCATTGCACGCGGAATCAGAAGGCTGTCCAAATGGCTCTGTTCTCAAGCGCGCGGTGTGATGGAACCATTGACGCGCGGTATCTTAAGCGACCGGGCACGCGGCGGGCAACGTCGGCTTGATCGGAGTCGAATTCGGAATCGAAAAAGGTATGTCTGTTGAGCGGCCAGAATGGCGGATGCTATACTCGGCGTTCGTTACGCGAAGTATAAATAAGGAGCCATCAAGTCAGAGGTCAGGTGATTAAGGTCAGATGGTCGGAATCGAACATTCCTGACTTACATTCGCCTGAGTCAGTCACCTGACTATTGAATTCCCGAAAGTATGAGAGAAGACTGGGAGGCCGTCATCGGTCTGGAGATT
>JACDEG010000694.1 GCA_013816505.1 Pyrinomonadaceae bacterium
ATGACCGCATGGATGGATGAGCGCGGCGCAGAACACGATCACACCGCACCGCTCGCCGAGCGACTCCGCGAACGGATCGGGCGTGAAGGCGCGCTCAGCTTTCGTGAGTGGATGGCGGCGGCACTCTACGACGAGCATCAAGGCTATTACCTCCGACGCGATTTGACGCGCTGGGGGAGAGCGGGTGATTACCGCACCAGCCCCGAACGGAGTCCGCTCTTCGCGGCGACCTTCGCCAAATATTTCGCCACGCTCTACGAAGAGTTGAACGCGCCGCCAGCATGGACGATCTTCGAGGCCGGGGCCGGGGCCGGTCACTTCGCGCATGACGTACTGGCGAGCTTGCGCCGTGATTCGCCGAAGGTCTTCGACTCGACGCGATACATCATCGATGAGATCAGTGCCGACTCGCGCGCTCACGCACAGCAGCGACTCGCGGAGTTCGCCGACCGCATCGAGTATGCGCGACTCACGGACATTCACACCCCGTTTGAAGGAATCATCTTCGCGAACGAACTGCTGGACGCTTTCCCCATGCACCGCGCCGTGAGACGCGGTGACGAATTTCTTGAGTTGTGTGTCGACGTCAGCACGGCGGGAAAGTTCATCTGGGTCGAACGCGAGCCGATGACACCACGCCTCGTCGCTCACTTGCAAAATACTTCTCTGACAATCGGCGACGCTCAGATCGTCGAAGTTAGTTTTGACGCGCTCGACTGGGTCGCGCGCGCCGCCTCGATCATCCGCCGGGGCTACCTCGTGACGGTGGATTACGGTTTCTCCCGTATAGGCAGCAACGCCGCCGCGGATCAGAGCGGAGGCACGCTACGCGCTTTTCATCGGCACCGGTTGGCGGACGACCTGCTGGCACGCCCCGGTGAACAGGACCTGACGTACACGATCAACTGGGCGGAGGTGAAGAGCGCAGGCGAGCGGGCAGGATTGCGGAGCGTACTCTTCGCCCGTCAGGACGAATTCCTGTTACAAGCGGGCGCGCTGAATTGTCTGGAGCGGATGACGAGCGTCGCGCACACTGAAGCTGAGGTGGTCGCCCTGCGGCTCGGCGCGCGAGAAATGCTTTTGCCGGGCGGCATGAGCGAATGCTTTCAGGTGCTGGTGCAGGTGAAAGCGGCGGACGTGTGAGTGTGGCGCATGTATCGTCAGACTGCAAAATTGGAGATAAGTTCGTGTCCACATATAAGGCTCCGCAGTCTGACGATACATGCGCCAAAAGTGCTTTCAGGAGCAAGTTCGCGCCACGCATGATGATCTGTTTATCACGGCATGGAGGATATGACATGACCTTCGGATTCTTGATGAACGATGACATCTTCATCTCCTACTATCGTAACGATGCTGACCTGTACGCCGTCGGGTTGGACAACGAATTAACAAAAAAGATTCCTGCTTTACAGATCATCGAGGAACCGACGCCGGCAGGATGCCTGCGGAAACGCTGTTCCGGAAGATACAAGGGTGCAAGATGCTCGTCCTCCTGGGGAGTGGCGGGGCCGTTGCCTCCGACCCCGTCGCGCAGGAGGTCGAAAGGTTTGCGAAGGCCAACGGCACGTCGAGAATCGTCCCTGTCAGCTTTGATAGAGGCGAAGCGCCCGCGGAGTGGAAGGCCGCCGGCTGGTTCGAGAAGGTTGAGGGGATTAAGCGCGCACGCGAGAAGAGGGAGGCGTTGGATTCCGGCAAGCCTTCAGACGACGTTATCGAACGGATCGAGAAGCAGTTCAGCTATGCCAAGAGCAAAGACCGCCTCCGCAAGTACCGCAACCGCACTCTCGTCACTTTATTGTTCCTGCTGGCCGCGAGCGTGATGGCCGGCCTTATCGCCGTGGATCAGTCCGCGAAAGCCTTCAGCGCGAAGCAGGAGGCGGACAAGGCCGTAGGCGAGGCGGACAAAAAGATCAGCGCGGCGCAGGAACAGGTGACGAAGGCCGAAGGCTCTGTGGTGGAGGCCAATCGAAAGCTGAAAGACGCCGAGGAGAAGACGACGGACGCTCAGCACAAAGTCGAGCTGGCAAATGCCGCGTCCGCAGACGCGGAAAAGCGACGGAGCGTTGCGGTGGCCGACGCCCGCAGACAAGGAGAGATAGCCGCGGAGCGTCGCCGCGAGGCCGACCGGCAGTCCCAGATCGCCCGTGCTCGGCAGTCAATCTCCCGTGGAGAGTTGGCGAAAAATCAAGAGGCGGATCGTTTCGCGCGTCCGGTCGAACTGGGTCTTGAGGCGTCGCTGCACCATCAATCCTTCGAGCCGGACTCGCTCCTCCGCTACGGCCTCGACAGGCTGCCGCGCCTGACCGCCAGCTTGCCGCACCAAGGCCCCGTGCAGGCCGCCGCCTTCGGCACTGACGGTCAGACGCTCTCGACGCTGAGCAGCGGCGACAACACGGCGCGCGTCTGGGATGTCGCTGCCAAGCGCGAACTCTCAAGTCTGTCTTACGGCCCACAGGCGAGCGTCACCCTGAGTTCTGACGGGCGCTTGATCGCCGTCCATTACCCTAAGCAGTCGGGGCCGAACCAATCTGCACGGGTGTTCGACCTCACGAGCGGACGAAAGGATGAAGTGACCGTCTTCAATTTGGACGAGCCGATCACCTCTGTGGCCTTCAGCGAGGGAGGGCAGTACGTGGCCGTTGGCGGCGCTAAAAAGGGTGTCAAAGTGTGGGAGATTATCCGCATGGAGAAAGCCGGACCGACGACCTCCCTGGCATTCCAGGAAACTGCGACGATCCCGCCGAGCGAGCGGGGTAACACGAACGCCCTGTTTTTCAGCGGCGACGGGCGGCGCCTTGCGGTCATCAGCACCTACTTTACCAAGGATGAGGACGACGATGACATATCACGGGATGCCGTCTCGGTGTGGGA